>NZ_JBVHVT010000059.1:0-58137 GCF_055564695.1 Streptomyces sp. NPDC029014 | reverse complement strand
GCCCCTCCAACGCGTGGAGGAACCACAGCCGACGCTGCGCCGCCGACAGCGGCACCCGCGCCGGACGCTCCCCCGCCGTCAACGCCTTCCGCGCCGCATCCGCACCCACCAGACGCAACGCCAGACCAGCCACCGTCGGCGACTCGAACACCGTGCGAACGGGGAGTTCGACGCCGAACGCGGTACGGATGCGGCTGATCAGCCGGGTGGCGCGCAGCGAGTGCCCGCCGAGTTCGAAGAATCCGTCGTCGATGCCGACCTGCTCGACACCGAGGATCTCGGCGAAGAGTCCCTGGAGGATCTCCTCCGCCGGGGTGCTGGGGCCGCGGTCCGCCCCGGTGCCGACGGGGCTCGGCGACGGCAGCACGTCGCGGTCCACCCGGCCGTCGACGGTCAGCGGCAGCCGGTCCAGGACCACCAGGGCGGCCGGGACCAGGTGGTCGGGCAGAGCGGCCCGTGCGAAGGCCGCGACGGCACCGGGCGTGACGGTGGAACCGGGGGCCGGCACCAGGTACCCGACGAGGGATCCGTCCCGTACCGCCACGGCGGCCCGGGCGATGTCGTCGTGTTCGGTCAGGACCGCCTCGACCTGCGTCGGGTAGGCGGTGAAGCCCGGGATCGGCAGCGGCGGACCCACGAACTCCAGCTCGCCGTCGGCGGTCCAGCGGACCAGGTCTCCGGTACCGACCATCCGCGCGCCCGGGGCGCCGAACGGGTCGGCGACCACCGTCGGTGCGGAGCCGAGCAGCGGCCCGCCGACGTAGAGCCGGCCGACGACGCCGGGCGGAACCGGGCACAGGCCGGCGTCGAGCACGTACAGGACGGTGCCGGGCAGCGGGGCGCCGAGGGGCACGACGGTGTCCCAGTCGTCCGGGTCGCAGGCGCGCTCGGTGACGGGGCCTGCGGCCTCGGTCAGCGAGTAGCCGTGCCACAGCGGCACGTCCACGGCGTCGAACCAGGCCCGCTGCAGCGGCTCGGCCAGAGCCTCGCCGGAGCAGAACACCCGCCGCAGGCCGGCCTCCGGTAGCGCCGGGTCGCCGATGAGCACGGCCAGCTCGGAGGGCGTGACGTGCAGCGTGGTGGCACCGTGCAGGACGGCGGTGCCGTGCGGGGCGGCCGTACGGCCGGCGCGTACGACGGTCGCGCCGGCGGTCAGCGGCCAGAGCAGCTCGTCTATCTCGCCGACCGTTCCGGGGGCGGCCGCCGACCGGACGCGGTCGGTGGAGTCCAGGCCGTGTACGTCCTGACGGGCCGCGATCCGGGCCGCGACGACGTCCTGCGGGACGACGACGGGCGTACCGGTGCGGGTGCGCAGGACGAACGGTTCTCCGCTGACGAGCGCGGTCAGGATGCCGGCCGGCGGCCGGGCCAGCAGCTGCCCGTACGTCGTTTCGACGTCGCCGTCGACGATCGCGACGGCGTCGGCCGGCTGCGCGGCGATCAGTTCGAGCAGGGTGGACGTGGGCACCGGAGCCCCCGCGTCACGGCCGGGCACGGCCTGCGGCAGTGCCATCCGGTCCACGACGACGTCCGCGTCGGCGCTCACCGTCTCCAGCAGGTGGACGAACTGCGCGGCCATCCGCTGCGCCGTGCCCGCGTCGAAGAGGTCCTCGGCGTACTCCAGGTCGATGCCGATGCCCTCGGCCGTTCCGTCTGCGCCGACCGCCTCCTGCACGTGCAGGGTCAGGTCGAAGCGGGCCGCTCCCATCTCGACGTCCTCGTCGAACGAGGCGTTCAGGCCGGCCAGCGCGAAGTCGTCCTCGTCGTCGTTCTCGAAGACGAGCATCACCTGGAACAGCGGGTGGTGGCCCAGCGAGCGCCCGGGCCGGACCACGTCGACCAGTCGCTCGAACGGCACGTCCTGGTGCGCGAAGGCGGCCAGGTCCGCGTCGCGGACCCTGCCCAGCAGCTCGCGGAAGGACGGGGATCCGGACACGTCGGTGCGCAGCACGAGGGTGTTGACGAAGAACCCGACGAGGTCCTGGAGGCTGTCGTCCGTCCGGCCGGCGATCGGCGTGCCGATCGGGATGTCGGTTCCGGCTCCCAGTTTGGACAGCATGAGGGCGAGGGCCGACTGCAACACCATGAACAGGGTCGTGTTGGTCTCGCGCGCCACGCCCTGGAGACGGCCGTGCAGCTCGACCGGGATGCGGATGGCGACCTCGCCGCCGCGGTGGGTGGCCTCGGCGGGCCGCAGCCGGTCCGTCGGCAGGGGCAGCAGCTCGGGTATGCCGTCCAGGGTCTCCTTCCACCACGCCAGCTGCCGGCTGACGAGGCTCTCCGGGTCGTTCTCGGCACCGAGCAGTTCGGCCTGCCACAGGGTGTAGTCGGCGTACTGCACCGGCAGTCCGGGCCAGCGCGGTGCCCGGCCGGCCCGCCGGGCCGCGTACGCGGTCGACAGGTCGCGTGCGAGTGCCCCGGTCGACCAGCCGTCGCTGGCGATGTGGTGGACCAGCAGGAGCAGCCGGTGTTCGTGCGGTCCGTCGCTGAACAGGGTCGCGCGCAGCGGGGGTTCGGTTTCGAGGTCGAAGGTGTGGCGGGCCGCGTCGGCGGGCTCCGCGACGTTGGTGGCCAGGACGGGCCTGGCCTCGTCGACGCCGAGCACCCGCTGGTACGGGGTTCCGTCGGCGTCGGACGGGAACACCGTCCGAAGCGTCTCGTGCCGGGCCACGACGTCTCCCAGCGACGCTTCGAGGGCCACGACGTCGAGCTCTCCGGTGAGGCGGATGAGCAGCGGCACGTTGTACGTCGTGCTCGGGCCTTCGAGCCGGTGCAGGAACCACAGCCGCTGCTGGGCGAAGGACAGGGGCACGCGGGCCGGGCGCTCCCTGCGTGCCAGGGCGGGCCGGTCGGCAGCCGCGCCGTCCATCCGGGTGGCGAGCCCCGCCACCGTCGGCTCGGCGAACAGCGTCCGGACCGTCAGCTCCGTGCCGAGCTGGGACCTGATCCGGCTGAGCAGCCGGATCGCGGACAGCGAGTGGCCGCCCAGGTCGAAGAAGTTGTCGTCGATGCCGACGTCGGCGACGCCCAGGGTCTCGGCGAAGAGACCGGCGATGATCTCCTCGGCAAGGGTGCGCGGGCTGCGCCGCACGGCGGCGACGGCGTGGTCCTCGGAGGGGAGTTCGGCGGGGATCTCGGTCACGACGACGAACGTGGCGGGCACCAGGTAGTCGGGCAGCACGGACTCGGCGAGGCGCCGTGCGGCGGTCGCGTCGCCGTCGTGGACGACGTACGCGACGACCCGGGCAGAACCGGCGACGACCGCGGCGTCCGCGAAGACCTCGCGCAGCCGGGCCGCGACCTCCGCGGGGTTGACGCGGAATCCGCGCACCACGCGTACGTCCTCAGGGCGTCCGAGCAGCTCGGTGGTGCCGTCCGAGGTGCGGCGGGCGAGCTCGCCGGAGGCGAGGGTGGCCACCACGCCCGGAGGCACGAGCCGTCCTCCGGCGTCGACGAGCGCGGTGTCCCGCTCGTCCTCGGCGAGCAGGTCGAGCCCGGAGACGGGCGTGGCGGGGTCGGCGGCGGCCACGGTCAGCAGCCGGATCAGGCGGTCGCCGAACGCGTTCATCGTCGCCCGGTCGAACAGGTCGGTGGCGTATTCGATCTCGCCGACGATTCCGGCCGGTTCGCCGTCCGGGCCGTACCTCTCCTGCAGACGGACGTCCATGTCGAACTTGGAGGCGTCGCCGACCACGTCCTCCAGCCTGGTCTCCAGGCCGGGCATGGTCAGCGAGACCTCGTCGAAGTTCTCGAAGGTCAGCATGACCTGGTACAGCGGGTGCCTGGAAAGCGACCTGACGGGGTTGACCACCTCGACGAGGCGCTCGAACGGCACGTCCTGGTGCGCGAACGCGGCCAGGTCGGTCTCGCGGACGCGGTCCAGCAGCTCGGCGAACGTGGGGTCGCCCGAGACGTCGGTGCGCAGCACGAGCGTGTTGACGAAGTAGCCGAAGAGGTCCTCCAGCGCCTCGTCGGTCCGCCCGGCGACGGGCGTGCCGATGGCGATGTCGGTGTCGCCGCTGAGCCTGCTCATCAGGGCGACCAGGCCGGCCTGGATCGTCATGAAGAGCGTGGTGTTGCCCTGGCGGGCCAGCCGCAGCAGGGCGTCGTGCAGCGCGGCGTCCAGACGCAGCGGCGCCTCGGCGCCGCCGTAGGTGGCCACCGGCGGCCGGGGCCGGTCGGTGGGCAGCTCCACGAGCTCGGGCAGGCCGCGCAGGGTCTCGGTCCAGTAGGCGAGCTGCCGGGAGATGGCGCTCTCGGGGTCGTCCTCACGGCCGAGCAGGTCGCGCTGCCAGAGGGTGTAGTCGGCGTACTGCACGGCCAGCGGCGCCCAGTCGGGGGCGCGCCCCTCGGCCCGTGCCGCGTAGGCGACGGAGAGGTCGTCGCCGAGCAGCGTCTCCGACCAGCCGTCGCTGGCGATGTGGTGCATGAGCGGCAGCAGGGCGTGCTCGTCGTCGGAGAGCCGGAACAGGGTGCAGCGGATGGGGAGTTCGTCGACGAGGTCGAAGTGGTACTGGGCGGCCTCGGCGAGAGCCGCCTCCAGGTGCTGCTCGTCGTCGGCGTCGGCGAGGATCAGGTCCACCACCGCTTCGTCCGCGGGCACGATGTGCTGGTACGGCGTGCCGTCGGCCTCGCGGAACAGGGTGCGCAGCCCCTCGTGCCGGGCGACCACGTCGTGCAGGGCGGTCCGCAGTGCCGGAACGTCGAGCGGTCCCGAGAAGCGCATGACGAGCGGCACGTTGTACGTCGAGCTGGGGCCTTCGAGCCGGTTGAGGAACCACAGGCCGCGCTGGCCGAAGGAGAGCGGCACGCGCTCCGGGCGCTCCATGGGCTCCAGGGCGCGCCTGGCCTCGCCCGCCTGGTCCGTCCAGCCGGCGAGCCCGGCGACGGTCGGCGTCTCGAACAGGGCCCGGACGGGCACCTCCACACCCATCGCGGACCGGATGCGGCTGATCAGACGGGTGGCGAGGAGCGAGTGCCCGCCCAGTTCGAAGAAGTTGTCGTCGATCCCGACCCGGTCCACGCTCAGCACGTCGGCGAAGAGGACCGCGAGGAGTTCCTCGCGCGGGTTGCGCGGTCGCCGGCCCTCGGCGGCACCGGACAGCGCGGGCGCGGGCAGGGCCTTGCGGTCGAGCTTGCCGTTCGGTGTGAGCGGCAGCCGGTCCAGCGTGACGAAGGCGGCGGGGACCATGTGGGCCGGCAGCGTGTCCGCGACGTGGTCGCGGACGCGGGCGGTGTCACCGCCGACCAGGTACGCGGTGAGCCGCGGGTCACCCGGCTGGTCCTCGCGCACGACCACGGCGGCCTGGGTGACGTCCGGCGCGCCGAGGACGGCGGACTCGATCTCGCCCAGCTCGATCCGGAAGCCGCGGATCTTCACCTGGTCGTCGGCCCGGCCGAAGTAGGACAGCGTGCCGTCGGCGGCCCGGCGGGCCAGGTCGCCGGTGCGGTACATCCGGGTGCCGGGCGCGCCGTACGGGTCGGCGACGAAGCGCTGCGCGCTGAGGCCGGGGCGGCCGAGGTAGCCGCGGGCCAGGCCGGCACCGGCGACGTACAGCTCTCCGGTGGTGCCTGCCGGGACGGGCTGCAGACCCTGGTCGAGGACGTACACGTGCAGGTCGGGGATGCCGACGCCGACGACGCTGTTGGCGGTGGCGGCCGCCGAGACGCGGTCGAGCGCATGGTGGGTGACGTGCACCGTGGTCTCGGTGATGCCGTACATGTTGACCAGGACGGGGGCGTCGTCGGCGTGCCGCTCGTACCAGGACGAGAGCCGTCCCAGGTCGAGGGCCTCACCGCCGAAGATCACGTACCTGAGGGCCAGGTCCGTGCCGGGGTTCTCCTCGTCGGCCTGCATGAGCTGGTAGAAGGCGGACGGGGTCTGGTTGAGCACGGTGACGCGCTCGTCCCGCAGCAGCCGCAGGAAGTCGAGCGGCGACCGGCTGACGTCCTGCGGCACGACGACGAGCGTGCCGCCGCGCAGCAGCGGGCCCCACAGCTCCCAGACGGAGAAGTCGAACGCGTAGGAGTGGAACAGCGTCCACACGTCGGACTCGTCGAAGCCGAACCACTGCTCCGTCTGGGTGAAGAGCCGCACGACGTTCTGGTGGGGGACCATCACGCCCTTGGGCTGCCCGGTGGAGCCGGACGTGTAGATGATGTACGCGCCGTTGTCCGGGCGCAGCGTCGGGCGTACCGGGTCGCCGGCGGGGCCGTCGGCCAGCTCCTCCATGACGACGCGGGTGATGCCGTCGGGCAGTGCCACGTCCGCGCGGACACTGGTCACGACGGCGGCCGGACGGGCGTCCTGCACGACGTACGCGATCCGCTCGGCCGGGTAGTTCGGGTCGAGCGGCAGGTAGACGCCGCCGGCCTTGAGCACGCCGAGGACGCCCACCACGAGGTCCGCGCTGCGCGGCAGGGCCAGCGCGACCACGGACTCCGGGCCCACACCCTGCGCGATGAGGGTGTGGGCGAGCCGGTTCGCCCGGGCGTTCAGCTGCGCGTAGGTCAGACGCTCCGCGCCGTCGACGAGCGCGGTGGCCCCGGGGTGCGCGGCGGCAGCGGCCTCGAACAGCGCGGGCACGGTCGTCTGCTCCGACGACGGGGCCGGCGCGGTCCACTGCTCCAGCAGCGCCCGGCGCTCCGACGGGGCCAGGATGTCCGTCTGCCACAGCCTCTGGTCCGGGTCGGCCACGACCGCCCGGAGCAGCCGGGCCAGCCGGTCGACGATCCCCTGCACGGTGGACCGGTCGAACAGGTCGGTGGCGTACTCGACCAGGCCCGACAGGCCGGCGGGCTCGCCGTCGGGGCCGTGCTTCTCCTCCATGTCGAAGTCGAGGTCGAACTTGGCGACGCCGGAGCCGACGTCCTCCAGGCCGGCCCGCAGACCGGGCAGGCCCAGGTCCGCCTCGGCGTTGTTCTGGAAGAGGATCATGACCTGGAACAGC
Source organism: Streptomyces sp. NPDC029014 (assembly GCF_055564695.1). Classification (NCBI taxonomy): domain Bacteria; kingdom Bacillati; phylum Actinomycetota; class Actinomycetes; order Kitasatosporales; family Streptomycetaceae; genus Streptomyces; species Streptomyces sp. NPDC029014. The sequence continues at coordinate 51,187 of NZ_JBVHVT010000059.1, read as the reverse complement.
GGATGGTGCGCGAGGGAGCGGGTCGGGTTGAGCACCTCGACCAGTCGCTCGAACGGCACCTCCTGGTGCGCGTACGCGGCCAGGTCGGTCTCCCGGACCCGGGCGAGCAGTTCCCGGAAGGTCGGGTTCCCCGAGGTGTCGGTGCGCAGCACCAGGGTGTTGACGAAGAAGCCGATCAGTTCGTCGAGCGCCTCGTCGGTCCGTCCGGCGATGACGCCGCCGAGCGGGATGTCGTCGCCGGCGCCGAGCCGGGTGAGCAGTCCCGCCACCGCCGCCTGGAACACCATGAAGAGGGTGGTGTTGGTGTGGCGGGCGAGTTCGAGCAGCTGGGCGTGCAGGTCGGCGTCGAGCTCGAAGCGGACCTCGTCGCCGCGGAAGCTCGCCGCGGCCGGCCGGGGCCGGTCGGTCGGCAGCTCCAGCTGCTCCGGGAGCCCGGCGAGGTTCTCCTGCCAGTAGGCGAGCTGCTGGGACAGCAGGCTCTTCGGGTCGTTCTCCGAGCCGAGCAGTTCCCGCTGCCAGAGCGTGTAGTCGGCGTACTGGACGGGCAGTGCGGGCCAGTCCGGCGCGTGCCCCTCGATCCGGGCGCCGTACGCGACGGAGAGGTCCCGCGCGAACGGCGCGTCCGACCAGCCGTCGCTGGCGATGTGGTGCAGCAGGAAGAGCAGGACGTGCTCGGTCTCCGACAGCCGGAACAGGGTGATCCGCAGCGGCAGCTCGGTGGCGAGGTCGAAGCCGTACCGGGTGGCGACGGCGAGCTGCTCGGCGAGCCCGGCCTCATCGGTCTCGACCAGGGTGACGTCCGGCTGTTCGGGGTCGGTGATCAGCTGGTAGGGCTGCCCGTCCACCTCGGGGAAGCGGGTGCGCAGGCTCTCGTGCCGCGCCACGATGTCGCCGAAGGCGGCTTCGAGGGCCTCCCGGTCGAGGGGGCCGGACATGCGCAGCAGCAGCGGCACGGTGTAGGTGGCGCTGCGGCCCTCGAGCCGGTACAGGAACCACAGGCGCCACTGCGCCGCCGAGACGGGGACGTACTCCGGCCGCGGCATCGGGGCGAGGGACAGCCTGGACTGCTCGGCGCCCTTCATCCGCTCGGCGAGTTCGGCGACGGTGGGCGCCTCGAACAGGTGCCGGATGGCCAGCTCCACGCTGAACATCGAGCGGATGCGGCTGAGCAGCCGGATCGCGGTGAGCGAGTGCCCGCCGAGGTCGAAGAAGCTGTCGTCGATGCCGACGGTCGGCACTCCGAGCACGGCGGAGAAGAGACCGCAGAGGATCTCCTGCTCCGGGGTGCGCGGCGCACGGAAGGAGAGCGGCACGGCGGCGCTGCCCCCGGCGGCCAGGTCGGCCGCCGGCGCGGCGGCCGGCCCGCCGGCCGGCGCGGTTTCCGGCGCGGTCGTGGCGGCTGCCGCTTCCCTGCCAACGAGCTCGCCGACGGACACGGATGCGTCGTCCACGAAAGCGGTGAGCAGGCGGACGAGGTCGGCGGCGAACACGTCGACCTGCGAGCCGTCCAGCAGGTCCGGCCGGTACTCCAGGCGCAGCTTCAGCTGCCGGCCGGGGAGCACGGAGAGGGTCAGCGGGTAGTGGGTGGCGTCGTGGTCCTCCAGCACGCTCGCGCGCAGGCCGGGCGCGGGCTCCCACACGTCGTCGTCATCGTGCGGGTAGTTCTCGACGATGGTCAGCGTGTCGAAGAGGTCGCCCAGGCCCCCGATCCGCTGTACGTCGTTCAGTCCGAGGTACTGGTGCGCGATCAGCCGTGACTGCTCGTCCTGGATGCGCTCCATCAGCCGCCGCAGGGGCTCCGCCGCATCGAGCCGGACGCGGACGGGCAGCGTGTTGATGAACATGCCGACCATCACCTCGCTGCCGGCCAGCTCCGCGGAGCGTCCGGAGTACGTGGAGCCGAACACCACGTCCTCCCGCCCGGTGCGGGCGCCGAGCAGCAGGCTCCACAGGCCCTGGACTGCGGTGTTGAGGGTGATCCCGTACTCGCGCAGCCGGTCCTGGAGCCGCCCGGACACCGTGTCGGGCAGGTCGCAGTAGACCTGGAGGGGGCGTGCGGGCGCCTCCGTGCCCGGCTCGGCGAGCAGGGTCGGCGCGTCGAGCCCGGCGAGCGCGCTGCGCCAGGCGTCGTGCGCGGCCGCACGGTCCTGCTGCGCCAACCAGGCCAAGTGGTCGCGGAACGCGGCGGGCTCGGGCAGGGACTCGCCGCGGTAGAGCGCGAACAGCTCGTCCAGCACCAGCTGCATGGACCAGCCGTCGAAGAGGATGTGGTGGTTGACGAGGACGAGCCGGTGCTCGTCCTCGGCGAGCCGGACCAGGGTGAACCGCAGCAGCGGCGGCCGGCCCAGGTCGAAGCGCTCGGCGCGCGCCTCGGCCACGACCCGGGCGAGTGCGGGCTCGCGCTCGGCCTCGGCGAGCCCGGAGAGGTCGACTTCCCGCCACGGCAGTTCGAGGCCGTCGACGACCACCTGCACGGGCTGGGACAGGCCCTCGTGGTGGAAGCCCGCCCGCAGGTTCGGGTAGCGGTCGAGGACGGTGGCCGCCGCAGCGCGCAGGGCGTCCCGGTCCAGCGGGCCGCTCAGCGCGAAGACCTCCTGGACGGCGTAGACGTCGGCGCCGCCGGAGTCGTAGAGGGCGTGGAAGAGCAGGCCCTCCTGGAGCGGGGCGAGCGGCAGTACGTCGGCGAGGCCGGGCAGGGCCCCTTCCAGCTCTTCGATGTCGCCCTGCGAGAGCTCCACGAGCGGCAGGTCGGACGGGGTCAGACCGCCGGTGCCGACGGCCGCCAGAGCGGTGAGCGAGGCGAACCAGGCATCGGCCAGGTCGCGTACCTCGTCGCCGGTCAGCAGCCCTTCCGCCCAGGTCCAGGTCGCGACGAGCCGCGCCCCGTCGGCGTGGTCGACGGTCACGGCGTCGAGCTCGATGCCGAGGCCGAGCGGTGCGGCGTCGTCGAAGCCCGCACCGAGCGCCGGGGCCTCCGGTGCGGGAGCCCAGTCGGCCAGTTCGGGGGCCGCGAACCGGCCCAGGTAGTTGAAGCCCAGCTGGGGGCGGGCGTAGTCGGCCAGTTCCGCGGCCGTCCGCGGGTTGCGGTGCCGCAGCAGGCCGTACCCGATGCCGTTGTCCGGCACCGCGAGCAGCTGCTCCTTGACGAGCTTCAGGGCGCGGACACCGTCCACGCTCCCCGGGTCGACCCGGACCGGGTACGCGCTGGTGAACCAGCCGACGGTGCGGGTGAGGTCGAGTCCGGGCACGATGTCCTCGCGGCCGTGCCCCTCCAGTTCGAGGAGGAGCGCGGAGGCGTCGACCCCGCGGCGGCTCCGCCAGTCGGCGACCGCCTGCGCGAGACCGGTGACCAGCACGTCCCGCACGCCCGCGCGCACGGCGGCGGGGACGGCGGTGAGCAGCGGTTCGGTGGTCTCGGCCGGCAGGGTGAGCGTCAGCGTCCCGGCCCCGGCGCGGACGTCGGTGGCGGGGTCCAGGGGCCGGCTGCCGAGCAGCGGGTCGGGGGTGTCGAGCACCGACCGCCACAGCGGCAGTTCACCGGTGCGGCGCTCCGCCTCCTCGTCGAGGAGTGCGCTCCACCGCCGGAAGGAGGTGCCGACGGGTTCGAGGGCCTCGCCCTCCCAGGCGGCCTGCAGGTCGCCGAGGAGGGGCTGCCAGGAGACGCCGTCCACGGCCAGGTGGTGCACGAGCAGCAGCAGCCGCCCGGAGTCCGCTCCGGCGTCGAACCACACCGCGCGCACCAGGTCGCCCTTGTGCGGGTCCAGTTCGGCCTGCGCGGCCCTGCTGTGCTCCTCGATCGCCCCGCGCAGCGCGTCGGCGTCGGCGCCGGCGGCGTCCACGCGGCGGACGGCGGCGGTGACGGAGCCCGGCGCGGGGACGGTGAGCCCCCACTCCTCGTCCAGGGTCAGCCGGAGCGCGTCGTGCCGGTCGAGGACCGACTGCAGGGCGGCGGTCAGGCGCTCGGTGCCGAGGCCGGCGGGCACGACGAGCAGCATCGACTGGTGGTAGCCGGCGACGGGACCGCCGAGGTCGCGCAGGTCCGCCATGACCGGCGTGGGGAGCAGCGTGCCGGTCGGGACGTCCTGGACGGCCGGGGCGGCGGGTGCCGCCGTGCGGGCGGCCGCCGCGATGCGGGCGACGGTCTTGTGCTCGAAGACGTCCCGCGGGGTGATGCGCAGGCCTGCCTTGCGGGCGCGGCTGACCAGCTTGATGGAGACGATGCTGTCGCCGCCGAGGTCGAAGAACCCCTGGTTCAGGCCCACTTCGGACAGGCCGAGCACCTCGGCGAAGAGCGAGGCCAGCAGCTCTTCCTCGGGGGTGCCCGCCGCTGCGGGGCCCTCGGTGCCGGGAGCGGGCAGCGCGGCGGTGTCGAGGCGGCCGTCCTCGGTGCGCGGCAGCTCGGCGACGGTGACGTACGCGTCCGGGACGAGGTAGTCGGGCAGCACGCGGGCGAGGTGGTCACGGAGGTCGACGGAGCGTATGGAGAGACCGGGGGTGGTCACGACGTAGGCGACGAGACCGTCCGCCACCGCCGCCTCGGCGAGTGCGGGGTGGGCGAGCAGGGCGGCGACGGTACGGGAGACGTCGACCGGGGCGCCGCCCACGACGACCGGCGTGCCGAGGCGTTCGAGCCGGCCGTCGGTCGTGTACCGGGCCGGGGCGCCGTCGAGGGTTCCGACCACGCCGTCGGGCACCGGCTCGCCGTTCTCGTCGACGACGCGGTCGCTGCGGCCGCAGAGCACGCTGCGCTCGCCGTCGGTGAGCAGGTCGATCGTGGAGATCCGGCGTCCGGGGTCGGCCATCGCGGCGCGCAGCAGCCGCCCCAGGCGGGAGACCAGTGCATCGACGGTGGAACCGTCGAACAGGTCGGTGGAGTATTCGGCGACCACGTCCACGCCGGCGGGGGCCCCGTCGGCCGCGAATCGTTCCTGCAGGCGCAGGTCGAGGTCGAACTTGGCGACTCCGGTGGCGGCCTCGTCCACCTCGACGGTGAGACCGGGCATGTCGACCCCGGCCAGGCCGAGGTTCTCGAAGGTCAGCATCACCTGGAACAGCGGGTGGTGCGAGAGGGACCGCGCCGGGTTGAGCGCCTCGACCAGCCGGTCGAACGGAACGTCCTGGTGCGGGTAGGCGGCCACGGCCGTGTCGCGCACCCGGTCCAGGAGCTCCAGGAAGGTCGGGTCGCCCGAGGTGTCCGTGCGCAGCACGAGCGTGTTGACGAAGTAGCCGACGAGTCCGTCGAGCTGTTCGTCGGAGCGCCCCGCTGACGGCGTGCCGAGGGGGATGTCGGTGCCGGCGCCGAGCCGGGTCATGAGCGCGGCGAGCGCGGCCTGGACCACCATGAAGACGGTGCGGCCGGTGGACCGGGCGAGCGCGGTCACGTCCCGGTGCAGGTCGGCGTCGAAGCGGGTGCGCAGTTCGCCGCCGCGGAAGCTCGCGGCCGGGGGCCGGGGACGGTCGGTGGGGAGTTCGACGAGCTGCGGCAGCCCGTCGAGCGCGGTCCGCCAGAAGTCGATGCCGTCGGCCTCGCCCTGCCAGAGGGTGTAGTCGGCGTACGTCACCGGCAGTTCGTCCCATGCCGGCTCCCGTCCGACGCGGCGGGCCGAGTAGGCCAGGGACAGGTCCTCGATCAGCGGCCGCTCGGACCAGCCGTCGCTCGCGATGTGGTGCATCAGCAGCAGGAGGGTGTGCTCGTCCGTGCCGGGCCGGGAGAACAGGGTGGCCCGCAGCGGCGCCTCCGTGTGCAGGTCGAACGGGTACCGGGCCGCTTCGGCCACGGCGTCCTCGACGTCCGGGGTGGTGACGACGGTGAGCGTGGCGGGGGTGTCGAGGACGACCTGGCGGGCGACGCCGTCCGTCTCCGGGAAGACCGTCCGCAGGGTCTCGTGCCGCTGGGCGACGTCGCGGACGGCGGCGCGCAGCGCCTCGGTGTCCAGCTTTCCGGCCAGACGCAGGACGAGGGGGATGTTGTAGGTCGCGCTCGCGCCCTCCAGCCGGTGCAGGAACCACAGCCCGCGCTGGGCGTGCGACAGCGGCATGGGGTCCGGGTGCTCGGTGCGGACCAGCGGCAGCCGGGCGGTGCCCGCCTCGTCGAGGCGGGCGGCCAGTCCGGCGACGGTCGGCGCCTCGAAGAGGGCGCGGACCGACACCTCGCGGTCGAGTGCGGTGCGGATGCGGCTGATCAGGCGGGCGGCGAGGAGCGAGTCGCCGCCGAGGTCGAAGAAGCCGTCGTCCACGCCGACCCGGTCGGTGCCCAGGACGTCGGCGAAGAGCCCTGCGAGGATCTCCTCGGCAGGGGTGCGGGGCGCACGGCCGGCACCGGCGGTGAGTTCCGGCGCGGGCAGCGCGGCGCGGTCCAGCTTGCCGTTCGGGGCGAGCGGAAGCTCGTCGAGCACCACGTATGCCGACGGCACCATGTGCTCGGGCAGCCGGGCGGCCAGCCGGTCGTGCACCGTGGCGGTCTCCGCCGCGCCGACGACGTACGCGACGAGGCGCTGCTGTCCGGGCCGGTCCTCGCGCACGGTCACGGCGGCCTGGGACACCTCGGCCAGTTCGGTGATCGCCGCTTCGATCTCGCCCAGCTCGATCCGGAAACCGCGGACCTTCACCTGGTCGTCGGCACGGCCCGCGAACTCGATGAGGCCGTCGGCGTTCCACCTGGCCAGGTCACCGGTCCGGTACATCCGCTCGCCCTCGGCGAAGGGAGACGCGACGAACCGCTGTGCGGTCAGGCCCGCCCGGCCCAGGTAGCCGCGGGCGAGCTGGACGCCCGCCACGTAGAGCTCGCCCTCCTCGCCCGGCTGCACCGGGCGCAGGGCGCTGTCGAGGATGTGGACCTGTGTGTTCGCGACCGGGGATCCGATGGGGACGTTCCGGTGGCTCTCGCCGGGCCGTACCTCGTGCGCCGTGACGTCGATCGAGGCCTCGGTCGGGCCGTAGTGGTGGCCGAGCCGCACGCCCAGCTTGGTGACGACCTCGTCCGCCAGGGAGGGCGGCAGCACCTCGCCCGCGACGAAGAGCAGCCGCAGCGCGAGACCGGGGGTGTCCCGGATCGCGGGCACCGCGACGGCCAGCAGGGACGGGACGAACTGGGCCACGGTGACGCGGTGTTCGGCGGCGTATTCGAGGAGCAGGTGCGGCAGGCCCAGCACGTCGTCGGGTGCCATGCAGATCGTCGCGCCGGCGATCAGCGGCAGCCAGATCTCCGAGCCGGAGGCGTCGAAGCTGAACGCGGTCCGGGCGAGCACCACGTCGGACGCGTCGATGTCCCACTCGCCGGCCTGCCACAGCATGTGGTTCGCGACGCCCAGGTGCGGTACGACCACTCCCTTGGGCAGACCCGTCGAGCCGGACGTGTAGATGACGTAGGCGGCGTTCGCGGTGCTGACGGTGACGTCGGGCGCGGTGTCCTCCCCCGACACCAGGTCGATGTCGTCGAGGAGTACGACGGGGGCCGCGGTGTCGGGCAGGCCGGCGCGCGTGGCGCTGGTGGTGACCACGACCGACGGCCGGCCGTCGGACAGCATGAACGCGATCCGCCGGGCGGGGTAGCGCGGGTCGACCGGCAGGTAGGCCGCACCGGTCTTCAGCACGGCCAGCATCGCGACCACCGCGTCCGCCGACCTCGGCAGCGCCAGTGCCACGACCTGCTCCGGGCCGGCCCCGAGGCCGATGAGCCGCCGCGCGAGCCTGTTGGCCCGGCTGTCGAGCTCGGCGTAGCTGAGCGTCGTCGAGCCGAAGACCACGGCGGGGTGGTCGGGGGCTCGACGAACCTGTGCCGCGACCAGTGCGGGCAGCGGCATCGTCGCCGCATCACCGTCCAGGCTCGCCCCGATCGGATTGCGCGTCGCACGACGGTCCACGCTGCTGGCTCCTGTACTTCGTCGACAACTCGTAACGGCCGGGGCGCACACGCACTTCCGACACGCTGCCAGACCGTACGGAGGGGCATTTTCAGCGTGTTATCGCGAGCCCATCCCGCCGGGGCCGGAGCCGATACCGCCCTGATAAACGGCGTGTCTACATTGCGAAGCCCGCTGAGCACAGGAGTCGCGAATGGTCCGCAACCACCTCATCTCGTTGGCCGACATCACCGATGCCGACCTCTACCGGATCGTGGACAGAGGAGGACGGTTCGCCTCCGGGGAGCGGCCGGGCGAGACGCTGGGCGGTGCCGTCGTCGGCGTGTACTTCCGGGCGACGTCGACGCGTACCCGTACGGCGTTCTCCGCGGCGGCCCTGCGCCTGGGCGCGCGCATCATCACGTACGGCCCGCACGACCTCCAGCTCAACACGGGTGAGACGACGGAGGACACCGGCCGGGTCCTGAGCGGCATGCTGGACGGCCTGGTCGCCCGCACGGCGGGCAGCGTCGAGGAGCTGCGCGCCCTGGCCGGCCAGGACCGGATGGCAGTGGTGAACGCGATGGGGGCGCAGGAGCACCCCACCCAGGCGCTGACCGACCTGACCGCGATGGCCGCACACTTCGGTGATCTGGCCGGGCGGCGCGTGCTCTACATGGGCGAGGGCAACAACACGGCTGCCGCACTGGCCCTCGCCCTGCCGCGCTACCCGGGCACGGAGCTGCACCTGCGGACCCCGGAGGGCTACGGCGTCGACCCGGAGATCCTGGCGCGGGCCAAGGAGTACGCGGCCCTGCACGGTTCGACCGTCACCGAGGGGCACGACACCTCCGACCTCCCCACGGGCGTCGACGTCGTCTACACCACCCGCTGGCAGACCACCGGCACCTCGAAGCCCGACCCGGACTGGCGCAAGGGCTTCGTCCCGTTCCGGGTCGACGAGGCCGTCATGCGGACCAGCCCGGACGCGGTCTTCATGCACGACCTGCCCGCGCACCGCGGCGAGGAAGTCACCGCCGCGGTGCTGGACGGGCCCCGTTCGATCGCGTTCACCCAGGCCGAGGCGAAGATGCACAGCGCCGCGGCCGTTCTGGAGTGGAGCCTCGGGGCCCTGTAGGTCACCGGGCAGGCCGGTTCACCGGGCGGGCGGGCGGCGGGTCGGCCACGCCCGCTCGAACGCGTGGGCGAGCCGCAGCAGCGTCGGCTCGCTGAACGCCCTGCCGGTGAAGGTGATGCCGACGGGCAGCCCGTCCGACCAGCCGGCCGGCACGCTGATCGCGGGGTAGCCTGCCAGGCCGGGCGCGAGTGCGGCACCGTGCGGATCGGGGTCGCCCTCGACCATGTCGATCAGCCACGGGGGCGGGCAGGTCGGCATGACCAGCGCGTCGAGCCGGTGCTCGTCCATGACGGCGTCGATGCCCTCCGCGCCCGCCATCCGCCGTACGGTGGCCAGCGCCTCCCGGTACGCCGGGTCCTCCACGTCGGGCGTGAGAGCGGCCAGCATCTCCAGGATGTCCTGTTCGAAGTACTCCAGTTCGACCGCCGCGTTCTCCCGGTTCGCCTCGACCAGGGCGGCGATGGAGCGCGGGTGGTCGCCGGGCGTCCGGGCGAGGTACTGGCCCAGAGCGTGCGCGGTCTCCTGCCTCACGACGTCGCCGAAGGCCGGATGGGTGGTGAGCTGCTCCGCCGACGGTATGTCCGCGCCTTCGACGATCACCGCGCCGGCCCGCGCCATGGTCTCCAGGGCGGCCTCTGCGACCTCGTCCGCCGCTTCGCTGTAGCCGAAGAACATCGTGCGGGGTACGCCGATGCGCGCTCCGCGCAGACCCTCCGCGTCGAGGAAGTGCCGGTAGTCGAGGGTGGGCACGCCCTCCGTCGCCGCGTCCAACGGGTCGGGACCGGCGATCACGGAGAGGACCTCCGCGGCGTCGGCGACGGTCCGGGCCAGGGGGCCGATCGAGTCGAAGCTGGGGATGGCCGGGATCATTCCCGCACGGCTGGTGAGTCCGGTCGTCGGCTTCACCCCGACCAGGCAGTTCGCGGCGGCCGGGCCCAGGATCGACCCGATGGTCTCGGTGCCGAGCGCCACCGCGCACAGGTTCGCCGAGACGCCGACCGCCGAGCCCGAGCTCGATCCGTGCGGTGACCGGTCCGTGTCGTAGGGATTGCGCGTCTGGCCGCCCCGGGCGCTCCACCCCGCCGGCCCGAGGATCCACGAGGTCTTGTTCGCCTTGCCGAGCAGCACGGCTCCGGCGGCCCGCAGCCGGGCGGCGACCGTGGCGTCGCGCTCCGGCCGGGAGCCGAGCATCACCGTGGAGCCGCTCGTCGTGTGCATCCGGTCGGCGGTGTCCAGGTTGTCCTTGAGGAGCACGGGGATGCCGTGCAGCGGCCCCCGTACCGGACCCGCGTCCAGCCGCGCGGCCTCCGCCTCCGCGTCCGGGTTCACTTCGATGACCGCGCGCAGTTCCCCGTTGTACCGCTCGATCCGGTCCAGGTACCAGCGGGTCAGCCCGAGGGCGGTGATCCGCCCGTCGGCGAGCGCCTGCCGCAACTGCGCGAGGGTCGCTTCGGTCGGATCAAACACGTGACACCGCCGGCAGGGAGGAGAGCTCGCGCAGCAGTGCCGGCTCGTGGTCGGTCAGGTAGAAGTGGCCACCGGGGAAGAGGCTGCGGGTGAAGGGACCCGTGGTGACCTCGGCCCAGGCATCGACGTCCTGCGGGCGGGCGTCGGCGTCGTCCGCGCCGTGGAACGCGTGCACCGGGCAGTCGAGCATCCTCGGCGCGCCGGGCCGGTACCTCGCCACCAGCGAGAAGTCGGAGCGGATCGGCGGCAGGACGAGGTCGAGCAGCTCGGGGTCCTCGAAGAGCTGGGCGTCGTACCCACCGAGCCGCTTGACCTCGGCGATCAGCTCATCGTCGCCGTACACCCCGTTCCCGTCGCCGCGGCGGGCAGAGCCGGGTGGGGCCGACTTGCGGCGTGCGGGCGGCACTTGACCGGACACCAGCAGTGCGCGCACCGGCACCCGCTGTGCCACCTCGTACGCGATCCACGCGCCCATGCTGTGGCCGAACAGCACGAGCGGCCGGTCGAGCAGCGGGATGAGCGCCTCGACGACCGCTTCGACCATCGGCTCCATCCGGTCGATGCAGGGCTCGGCCACCCGGTCCTGGCGTCCCGGGTAGCGTGCCGCGAGCACCTCCACATCGGGCGCCAGCCCGGCGGGCCAGGTGCGGAACGCGCTCGGGCCACCGCCGGCATGCGCGAAGCACACCAGGCGGACCCGGGGCCGTTCCACCGGTCGGTACCGCCTCAACCACTGGTCGGCCTGCTGAATGGCAGTCATGGTGTTCCTCCGTAGGAACGGTCACGTTCTCGTTCTCGTTTTGGCCGGCGGCATCGGCCGACCCGTCTGCGCGGTGCGTGCGGCAGTCAGGTGAACCGTCGCCGTCCCGGGAAGACGACGAGCACGGCCCGGGCACACGCGCACTGTTCACGTGGTGTGTGCCCGGGCCGCGACAAGTCTCCGAACACGCCCCGGATCCCGGCAGGGTGTCGTCAGGAGACGCTACGGAGGGCCGGTATCGGTGCGCTATCGCCCGCGTCCGCAGAGGCGGCCATCACCCGTTCCAGCGCCGCCGCCCGCTCGGCGGCGTCCTCCACGGCGTGAACGGTCTCCTCGGCGTGCAGGGACAGCAGACTGGGCAGGCGGTAGCGGAACCAACCGTCCACTCCCGCGTCCGTCACCTCCAGCAACGTGGCGTCCACGAGCTCCTCGAGGAGCCCCTGGGCGTTCATCGGATCGGTGTCGAGGAGCGCCTGCGCCGCCCAGACCGGTATCCGGTCCCCGTCGATGAGCCCGAGCCGGACGTACAGCTCCGCGGCCGCGGGCGGGAGCCCGCCGTAGCCGTTGAGCAGGGCCGTCCGCAATGCGGGAGCGCCGGTGTAGAGCTCCTCCAGCCGGTGCCGGGGATCGCTGAGACGGGCCAGCAGATGGGGCAGACGCCAATGGGGTTTGGCGACGAGTCGGGCGGCGGCCGCGGACAGGGCGAGCGGCAAGTGGTCGCACAGCGCGGCAAGCTCCTTCGCCGCGGCGGCGCCGCCCTCCTCGACGCTTCCGTCGCACACCAGGGAGGCGAGCAGCGCCACGGCCTCCGCGGGCCTCAGCTCCGGCAGCCTCAACCGGACCTGCGCCGCGATCGCGAGCACCCGGCAGCTCGTCAGGAGGAAGCAGCAGCTCCCCGCCTTGGACACCAGCTCGTGCGCGGCGGTGTCGTCGGGAACGCTGTCGAGGATCACCAGCATCCGTCGGTCCTCGACCCGCCGGTGGAACTCCTCGAGCCGCTCCTGGTGGCCCTTGGGGATCTGGGCGTCCGACAGGCCGAGGGCCCGCAGGAGCACGACGGGGGCATCGACGGTGTCGGTCCGTTTGAGATCGACGTAGAGCTGCCCGTCCGGGAACGCCTCGGTGGCTCCTCGCGCCCAGTGGAGCGCCAGCGCGGTCTTGCCGATGCCGGGGCGGCCGACGAGCAGGCCGACGGCCGAGGCTCCTCCGCGGGCCCGGCGGAGCAGGGCGTCGAGAGCGTTGAGCTCCCGGTCGCGGCCGATGAACGAAACAGCCCCCGGCGGTAGTTCGGGGAGTGCCGTGCCGGCGCTCAGCGGCCCGGGGAGGTCAGCGGCCGGCATCAGTGTGGAGGTCTCCTGGAGGATGGCCGTGTGCAGGTCCTGGAGGACGCGGCCGGGTTCCAGTCCGATCTCCTCGCGGAAGACCTGTTGCGCCTGGCGGAAGAGGCCGAGGGCCTCGGACCGGTGCCCCGACCGGTAGTGGGCGAGCATGAGCGCCGCGCGCGCCTGCTCCCACAGCGGCTGGTCGGACACCAGAGTGGTCAGTTCGGCAATGATCTCGCGGTGCCGGCCGAGCTGCAGCTGCAGGGTCGCGTACTGCTCGTAGGCGGTGAGCCGCCGGTGTTCGAGCAGCACCGCCTCCGTCTCGATGACGGGGCTCGATATGTCCGTCAGCACGGGGCCCCGCCACAGCGCGAGGGCCTGGCCGAGCAGGTCGGCCGATGCACCGGCGTTCCCGCGCTGGGCGAGCGTCTGCGCCGCTTCGACGCCGGAGGCGAACTGCGCCGCGTCGATCCGGTGTCCGCCCCTGCGCAACAGGTATCCGGGAGCCGCCGTGACGATCACCTTGTCGGTGCACCCCGCGGCCTGGAACGCCTTGCGCAGGCTGGCGACGCATATGGCGATCTGGGTGCGACTCGTAGCCGGCGGATGCCCGTTCCACACCGCCTCGACCAACTGGTCGATCGACACGACCCGGTCCGGCGCGAGCAGGAGCATCGCCAGCACGATCCGTTGTCTCGGTCCGCCGATCTCCACCCTCCGCGATCCGGCCCAGACCTCGAGCGGGCCGAGGACGCGGAAATCGAAGTGGCCGTCGTCCCGTACGTCGTCGCCCTTCGGTCGCGGGTAGAACGAGCCCCCGGCATCCCCGTGGCCCGAAACCGGCACTAAAGCGGTCATCGCTTGCAACATTCTCATCCCCGTTGATTTTTTGTCAGCTCTTGAATTCAAGAAATGTGTTCACGGCCATCGACGCAGTGGTCCCGGATTGCGGCTCACGATCTCATGACACCCCGTCATGCCATCCGCACAAAATCGGCATTGCAACGACTCTCCATGCAATCGTGCGGAAACGTCACACCGGCCCGCTCCGCGGGATCGCGCCGGAGTGGCACGGGGCATGGAGCACGCTCCGGACCGGCTCGGCGCGACACTTCTACCGTCTGACCAGCAGATTTCATCGGACGGCACCACTGGGGCGCACCGAGCGGACCGTCACCCTCACGTCGCCTCTGAAGCCGGTGTGGCACATGGTGGACAGCTCGTCCCGGCCCGCGTCGTCGGCCGGCGGCCCGCAGGGGAACATCGCCCGTGGCGGGCACCCGGCCCCCATCGGCCCGCGACCGGCATACTCGACTAATCCGAGCAAACCTCGGCGAGACTTACACGAGCATGATCGGGTGTCAACTGTTATCAATCCCGGCGGATACATGGGGTCGTTAAGCCGGAGCCGCATTCAGTGAAAGGGCTAAGTCCCTCTTCGAGAGCACGCGTTCACCGGGCCGCGGCCCGTACGAAAACGTCTTGGTCGCCGAATCACCGGCCGAGCGCGGCGGCCCGGCGCCCTGCCGTGTCTCCCCGCTAGAGCTGCACGGCGGCCGGCGCAACAACCCGCACCCGGCGGCACCTGGGGGCGCGGGCGGAGCACTTCGGGGAGGCCGTGGCAGCCGCCGAACACCTGCGCGAGAAAGAACACTCGTCTCCCGACGCGGAAACGGAGGAGAGCATGCGGGTAGCCGCGATCGCGTGGTGGCCGCTCCGGCGCCACCGGTCGGCGGGCGATCCCGTCATTGCCGCCGCGGGCGAGCGGTCGGAACACCTGGAGTTCTCTGCCGCCGAGTCGGCCGACGCGGCGCAGAGCCAGCACCCACTCGGGCACCCTTGATCTCGATCGGATGACGACGCGCCTCCCCCTGCGCTGAGGACGGAAGGAACCACTGGCGAGCGAGCCGAAGAGCATTCGACCGCGTCGACTCAAGTGAAGATCCCGTGAGCAGTTGATCTACACGTCAGTGGAAGACTTGCCTGTGGGGACGATAACTTGAGGGGCACCCCCCCTTCAACTCGTGTCACAGAACTGGCACGATCGTCGTTGACACAAGTGGAGACGGGGGAGAGTCGGAGGGATCGTGGTCGACACGGCAGGACAGAGCCTGGCTGACAGGTTGAACCAACTCTTCGCAAGGGTCAGGCCCGATCCCCATCACGAGTACAGCAACGAGCACGTCGCCGCGGCGATCCGACAGTCGGATGCCGGCGTCTCCATCTCCCAGAGCTACATCTGGCAACTCCGCAACGGCCGCAAGAGCAACCCCACGCTCATGCACCTCCAGGCACTGGCCGGGTTCTTCGGCGTGCCCACCGCATACTTCGTCGAGGACGAGGCGGCGGACCGGATCACGAAACAGCTGGAACTCCTCGCCTCCGAGCAAGCCCGCCTGCACGAGGCGTCTCAGGGCAACGACGTGAAACTGATGGCCATGCGAGCAGGTCAGCTGTCCCCAGGCCACCGGAAGCAGGTGATGGACCTGCTCGACGTCGTCTACCGCCTGGAACAGGCAGAACGGGCAATCCAGCCCGGTGATTGACCGATTCACGTCTGGCTGCCGGCAGGACCGCAGCGTTGGATGGAACGGCACCATGGCACCACGAGCGGAGAAACACCTTGAAAGAGCGAGAGCTGAGACGCCGATGCAGGCAGACCCTCCGGTCCCTCGGCATACAGCCGCCGCTCCACGTGCCGTCGTTCTGCCAGGCCTTGGGCGAACACAGGCGCCGACCCATCCGGCTGATCGACTATCCCCTGCCCGTCCCCGGACCGTACGGCGTGTGGATCGCCAGTCCATCGGTGGACTACGTCTTCTACCAGAGGGAAACCAGCAAAGCCCACCAGGACCACATCATCCTGCACGAGATCGGCCATATTCTGGCGGGCCATCAGAGTGACGAAATGGACGACGCTTTCTGGCAGTCGATGGCTCCGGACCTGTCCGTCGACGTCATCAAGCGAGCGCTCCGACGAACCTCCTACGACGACGAGCGGGAACGGGAAGCCGAACTGGTCGCCACCATCATCCTGGAGTGGGCGTCCGTACTGAACCGCGTGAGCCCGAGAACGACGGACGACCAATCGACCTTGCGCATCAATTCCGCACTGGGTGACAGGATGGGGTGGCTGTAGCCGTGGCACTGTCCTCACTCCTGGGAGCAATCCTCCTCCTGGCGCTCGCCTGGAAGATCCGTCAGCTGGTCACGGCACCCTCCGACAGAGTCCTGCGGTCGGTGACGCTGTGCATCGTCTGCGCGGCACTGTCCTTCCTTCTGGGTCTCAAGGCAGGCGCACGGTACGTCGACTCACTGACCGGCGACGGACTCGCGAAGCTGCTGCAGAACGCACTGCTCCTGGTCCTCGTCTACCTCCTGCAGTGCGTCTTCCTCTACTCGGCATCGGATCGTACGGCGGGCAACGCACGCGCCCGGTGGGAACTGGTACCCCTGGTCGGCGCCATCGGTGTCGCCACCTGGGCGATGACGATCACGCCGGCGGCGGAACGCGCCCACACCTACGCGACGGCGAACATGCGCGAGCCGGGAGTCGCCCTCTTCTACCTCGCGGCGGGTCTGTACCTCGTCTACGGACTGGGCTCGGCCCTGTGGTGGACACTGCGCTACCTACGGGTGTCGCACAAGCCGCTGCGCACCGGACTGTGGATGCTGGTGGCCGCGTTGACCGTCATGGTGCTGATGGGAACGCTTCGCGAGGCGCTCACCGTCATCCGCTGGGCCGGCGACCCCGTACCGGCGGCCCTCATCGTGGGGGCGAAGCTGCTCCTGGACGTCTCGATCCCGCTCTTCGTCGCGGGAATCCTCTATCCCGCGGCCGCCACCCGGTGGTCGACCGTCCGACTGTGGGCGCACCGTCGTCGGATGTACCAGCGCCTGAGCCCCCTGTGGACGGCTCTGCACGAGGCCTTCCCGGAGGACTCGCTCCACCGCACCCCGGCAGAGGGCTGGCGCGACAGGCTGCGCGTCCGCGGGGTCCACCGACGGTACTACCGGCGCGCGATCGAGTGCCGGGACGGGCTCGTACGCATCAGCCCCTACCTCGCAGAGCTGGAAGATCCACAGGACCCCCCGGCCCCGCTCCCACCCGTACGGGCGGCGATGCATCTTCACGAGGCGCTGGCCGCGTACACGGCCGGGGCCCCGGTGCCCGGACGCGCCATTGCCGTGGCCCTGCCCGGAGGAAATGATCTCGACGAGGACGTGAAGCAGCTCGTGGCGCTCTCGGACGCGCTGCGGGCCCGGTAGGAAGGCGCATGATGCACATAGTGGTCTCGGCGGAACGAATGGTCTCCGGCCCCGGGGGGAGGGTGGTCTGCGACGCCGCCGTGCTCGTCCGGGGCGGCGTGATCGTGGCCACCGGACCGCGTACGGAGATCGAGGCACACGCCGAACCCGCGATCCCCCGTCTCCACTTCCCCCACGGCACGATGCTGCCCGGGCTCATCGACGCCCACGTCCACCTCGCGCTCGACGCCGGTCCCGACCCCGTGGAGACCCTGCGGACCTCCTCCGACGCCGAGGTGTACGCCGGGATGGCGAAGCGCGCGGAGCAGCTCCTCGCCACGGGGGTGACGACCGTACGCGATCTCGGTGACCGGGGAGGACTGGCCGTCCGCCTGCGGGACGAGATCGCGGCCGGGCGGCTGCCCGGACCGCGCGTCCTCGCCGCCGGGACGCCGCTGACCGCGCCCGGCGGGCACTGCTGGTTCCTCGGCGGAGAGGTCGAGGGCGTAGCCGCGCTGCGCGCTGCGGTGCGCCGCAACGTGGAAAGCGGCACCGACCTGATCAAGGTGATGGCCACCGGAGGCGGGATCACAAAGGGCGGCCCGCCCGTCTGGCAGTCCCAGTTCACCGTGCGGGAGATGCGCGCCATCGTGGAGGAGGCCCACGGGGCCGGGCTGCCGGTGGCCGCCCACGCACACGGCACCGAGGGCATCGCCGCCGCCGTGGCGGCCGGCGTCGACAGCATCGAGCACTGCACATGGATGGCAAAGGACGGGTTCGACGTACGCGAAGACCTGGTGGCGGCCATGGCGGACCAGGGCATCGCGGTCTGCCCTGCGGCGAGTCCCGACTGGAAGGGCTTTGCGGAGCGCTTCGGCCCGGAGCGGGCCGAGGTGATGTTCCGGCGGATCCGGTGGATGGCCGAGAGCGGAGTACGACTGCTGCCCGGAACGGATGCCGGTGTGCCGCACGCCGTCTTCGACGGCCTCGTCTCCAGCCTGGAGTTCTTCGAGCACATCGGGATGACACCGGCCGAGATCGTCGACCTCGCCACGGCCGGCGCGGCCGAGGCTCTGCACATCGGCCACGAGACCGGACGGCTCGCCCCCGGGCACCGCGCCGACCTGCTCGTCGTGGACGGCGACCCGCTGACCGATCTGGCCGCCCTCCGCTCGGTCCGCCTGGTCCTGGCCGCGGGCCGCCCCCACACCCCGGAAACCGCGCCTTCCCTCCAGTTCTGAGCCACGCGCGCCAGCCCGCGCCACCGGTCGAAGACGGCCGGGCGCCTCAAGACCCGGCCGGGCCGCGGATCAGGCGTCGTCGCGGATGGGCTCCAGGATCGCGACGCACTCCACGTGGTGGGTCATGGGGAAGGGATGAGAATGAAGCATGCCGATAAACCAGCAGGTCAGAGGCCATTGCCAGGTCGCTGATCAGCGTTCGAGATAGGTCCGAGCGTCAAATGAGCGTCGCCAGCCATCTCGCTTGCCCAGCCTCGGTGCGCTCGATCCACTCGCGGCCGGAGGAATAGCCACCTGGTCCTCGCGGCGCCGCCGGCTCTTGCCGTCCCACTCCCAGCACGTCACCGGTACGGCCGCCACGTGGTCGGTTCGTGACAGCTGGGCGATCGCGATGCCAGGCATATGCGGTAGCAGGCCCACTGCGCGTTGGCTGGTCATCACCACGTCTAGATCGAAGGCGTACAGCAGGCCAGGGTGCTTGGCGCGCGAGTCGTCGTCCATGCCGGCGACCGCGTTGTCTCGGGTGACAGGCTATGGGCTCCCGCGCTTGTGCGCCTGATAGTCAACGTCACGTCCTCCACCATGCCAGCGGAGACACTCTGGCCTCAGGACAGGGTGCCCTGCGGGGCGTGAGCTCCTCGCCCAGCCGGCGCGGTCCGAGTCGTAGTTGGCCGACAGGCCGATTCGATGGTGAGGGCCAGCGCGAGCCCGTCATCCGAGGCCGGAAACGGCATTTCGGGAAGGGAGACTGCGACCAGGCCGGTGATGGTGAATCTCTGAAGTTTGGCGATGGCCAGGATCAGGCGTACCCGGCTGTTTCTCGCTTGTCCGCCCGCCCCACGCTGTGGGTCCGGCTGACAGCGGCATCTTGCCCGTGGGTACACCGCGGGCGAATTGCCTCTCACCCTACCGGCCGGGACCCCCTGGTTACGGTTGAGCGGTCGGCGCAGCGGGGGCAGGGGGCGGTCAGGGAAGGTGCCAGGGGACTCGACTCTTCGTCCGCCGCTTCCGGTGACCTGTTGTCGCTGGACGAGGCGCCGGCGACGACGCCGACTCGGTGCAGGGCCTCTCGGAGCGGGGGACAGACCAGGGCGACGCTCGCCAGGCCTGCGGCCGCCAGCAGATCCGAGGCGGCTCCCCCGCCGGGGAAAAGCACCGCCCCGGAAAGGAGACCCGCGGCGACCGCGAGTTTGCCCGCCCCCGCGAGGAGGCGAGTCCTGAGCGGTTCAGTCACCGAGCCCACGGTGTCCGGCTCCGGCGTGTCCGCGAGGAGTGCGGCATCGACGATCACCAGGCTGTTGCGCTGTGCGCGCGGATGGCAGCTGTGGCGTAGGACGTCGGCGACGAGCCTGGAGAGGTCGCGGACGGCGGTCTCACGGTCGGCTCCCTCACCGAAAAGGTAGCGCTGGTTGCCGTCGGCGAGTGCCGCGATCAGGCGTTCCGTGGTCGCCCGCACCCGCCTGCGGGTGGCGGGAGGCATCGTGCGGACTGTGTGCCGTGCCTGGGTGCGCAGGGAGCCGCAGAGCCGTCCGAACACCTTGCCGTGGACGTCGAGAGCCGAATCCTGTGTTCGACTGCCGCCCGGTACAAGCAGCATCTCCAGGAACCGGATCGACTCCACCGTGACCACCCCGGCGGCGTCGGAGACCGCGGTAGCCCGTTCGTCGGCTGCCATGAGCATGACGGACACAGCACCGAAACCGGCAGTGACAGCGAACATCCACAAGGGCGTGACCGTCGTTCGGGCGAGCAATGTCGCCCACCAGAAGGCAACACCACAACCATGACGGGCACCGCCTGGAGGAATACGGAGACGCACCGACCTACGACGATACGGTGCCACCGTTCGATGAGTTCACCCTCGCCCGGGCGCGCTTCCGCTGGTACCCCTCTGCGCTCCAACTCCACGAACAGCGCATCAACGCGCCTCTTGCAGACGCCGCGTCGGATGCGCCACACGCCGGGTACCCGGTACACCCCGCCGCCCAACACACGGGTGCGGGTCCGCCACAGTACGGCGATCAACACCGCCTCGAAGAATGTCCACCAGCCCCAGAGGAACGAGAGGTTCCCGAATTCCGTCCGCGTCATGACGAACAGTGTCACCGACGGCACTGACAGTGATGCCATGCACGGGATCCGACGGCCGCGGTTCAGGCAGTAGCTGACGCCCCGCCGAGTTGCCTTCCGGCAGGTATGAGCCAGTGGCCGTCCGTCAGTTATGCCGTCTCACGAATGCCCGAGGCAAGGGCCTTGCCTGTGAGTGTCGGTGGCAAGCCCTAGGCTCGCTCACGCAGCCACGACCGGATCAGAAGCCGAGGGGGAACCATGCAGGCCAAAGAGACTCTGTTCGCTGATCTCGTACAGGGAAGAGCACAGCAATTCCAAGTGCCCCTATACCAGCGGACGTACTCATGGGCGGAGAAGCAGCTGAACCAGCTGTGGGCTGACATCCAGGAGCAGGCCGAGCTGCTCGAGGCCGGGGAGCAGTCGAGCACCCACTTCCTCGGTTCCGTCGTACTCGCGCCGTCTCCGCAGAACGAGGCCACCTTTCCCCGCTGGCTCGTTGTGGACGGGCAGCAGCGACTGACCACGCTGTCCCTCGCTCTGGCGGCGATCCGCGATCACGTCGCGTCCACGCAACCCGATGAGGCCGAGCGCATCAACGAGGAGTACCTGATCAACAAGCGCAAGACCGGAGACGACCATTTCCGGCTCCTGCCGACCCAGGCCGATCGGCCCCAGTTCGCCGCCCACGTCCGTGGCCCCAAGGGTGCACCCTCCGTCGGTGGGAGCGTCGCCAATGCCTACAGTTTCTTCCGCCGCAAGCTCGTCGCAGCGGATGATCCGGCAGCGCCGCAGGACGTGTTCCGGCTGGAGCAGGCCATAACATCCCGGCTCACTCTCGTGGCGGTGACGGCCGAGCGCGGTGACAACGTGCACCGGATCTTTGAGTCCCTGAACAACACTGGTCTCAAGCTGAGCCAGGCGGACTTGCTGCGCAACTACCTCTTCATGCGGCTGCCCACCCAGGGAGAGCACGTCTACGAGACGTACTGGCTGCCCCTGCAGGCCAGTCTGACCAACGACGAGCTCGAACAGCTCATGTGGCTGCAACTCGTACTCGACGGTGACGACCGGGTACGGCGCCAGGACCTGTACGCGGCCCAGCAGCACCGCTTCGAGCGCGGGGATTCGAGCGAGGAGGCCATCGCGGCGTACATCAGGGAGCTGCACCGCCACAGTTCCCTGTTCCGCCGGATTCTGCACCCGGAAGAGGAGCCGGATCCGGTGGTCCGCGCGCATCTGCGCCGCCTGGACGAGTGGCAGGCCCAGGTCACGTATCCGGCGCTGATGCTGCTGCTCGACCGGCGTGAGCGCGGGGAGCTCGAATCCGCCGAAACGGCTCGCGCCATGTCGTACATCGAGAGCTTCCTGGTACGCCGGATGATCTGCCGCGTCCCGACGAACAACCTCAACAGGATCTTCCAAGCCGTGCCCGGACAGCTGCCTCGCGATCTGCCCGTGGCCGATGGCCTGCACCAGCTCCTCTCCTCGGAGAACCGGTTCTGGCCCGATGACGACGAACTGCGTCACAAGATCCGGACTGCGCCCTTCTACCAGTACGGACGCTGGGACCAGCGCAAAGCGGTGCTGCAGCGCCTGGAGGAGAGCCACGAACACCCCGAACCCGTCGACTTCGCCACCGCGAAGCTCACCATCGAGCACGTCATGCCGCAATCCCCGGGCGACGAGTGGCTGCAGCTGCTGGGCGAGGACGCGGTCGACGGAGAGAGCGCGGAGGACCTGCACGCCCGGCTGCACCACACGCTCGGAAACCTGACGCTCACCGCGGTGAACTCGGAGCTCTCCAACCACCCCTTCCAGCGCAAGCAGGATCTGCTCCAGGCCAGCCACCTGGAGATGAACCGCCGCATCGCCGCCACCGAGCGCTGGGGCGCGGCGGAGATCCTGGCCCGCGCCGACGAACTCGCCGACCGCTCGATCGAGCTGTGGCCGGCCCCGCTGCGCGGGGTCGGCCGGGCAGAGCGCAGCCGCGACTGGCAGTTGGCCCACCAGATCCTCGCGGCGCTCCCCCACGGTACGTGGACGTCCTACGGCGACCTTGCCGCCTTCATCGGCTCCGGAGCCCAGGCCGTCGGTAACCACCTGGCCGACAGTGCGGGCGTCGCCAACGCGTACCGGGTCCTGACGGCCGACGGAAAAGTGGCTGACGGCTTCCGATGGGCTTCGCCGGAGGAGGGAGGCGACGTCCGTACCCGACTGGCCGCCGACGGGATCCACTTCACGGTGAGCGGGGCAGCCGACCCGGCCCAGCGCCTCACCGCTGACGACCTCGCTCTTCTGGTCGTCGGCACCGATGACGAGGCAGCCGGCGAGGACCCCGTGCAGCGCACTGGTGAGGACAATCAGGCCGGTGAGACGCGAGCCGAGCGCTTCTTCCAACAACTCTCCGCGGACGACTCCCCCGAAACGGTAGAGGCAGTGCGTAACCTCTTCGCCCGCTGGGAGGCACTCGGCGGCTGGATCGGCCATGGGGCAGGGCGCGTCACCACGAGCGCGTTCCTCATGCTCGGTGAGGCGGGCCCCCCGGGCCCCGGCATCTGGCCGCTCACGCTCTACCCCGGCAGCGGGCGCGGCGGGACGGCCGAGGTGGTGTTCCAGTACCTGGCCGCCCGCGAGCCGTTCAACGACCGCGGGTTGCGCGCCGAACTCCTCCGGCGCCTCAACGAGATGGAGGGAATCGACATCTCAGAGGGGAGGTTGGAACTTCGCCCCAACATCCGACTGTCACTGCTGGAGAAGGAGCCCAACCTCAGGCTCCTCACCGAAGCCTTGGTGTGGTTCCGAGACCGCTGGGAGGAGCGCGAGGGGGCCTGAGCATCCAGCCTGCGGCGCCGCGCTGAGGCCGAGCGCTGCAACTCGGCGGGGCGCGACCCTGGTTCCTCCCTCGGGTAGGCAGGCCCTCCGGAACTGCCTACCCGAGGGAGGAACCTGACCGGATTCGGTCGATCTTGTGCTGAGCCGCCGTAGACTGGCGGCAAGCTGTGTGCGCTGTCGGCCGGCACGGCCGCCCGCAGCACCCGACCAGTCCGGTCTGCTCCAGCTCCATATCGCCGACTGGATCCCAGGTACGACACGGGTGGGGGATGCAGGCGCCATGAAAGAGCTGAACACCGAGACGGATCCGGCGGTACTGGGCCCGTTCGAGCTGCTCGCCGTGCTCGGCCAGGGGGGAATGGGCCGCACGTACCTGGCGCGCAAGCTGCAGTTGGCCCACCTCGGTCCGGAGCTGGAGACGACCTACCACTTGATCGCCGACGACGCGAGCGCCGGCCCGGTGCTGGCAGCCGTCAAGGTGATCAAGCCTGAGAATTTGCGGGACAGCACTGAGCACTCCGAGGACAAAGCGCGGGCCCGGTTCGCCCAGGAGATCCAGACGATGGGGACGGTGGCGAGCGCCCGGGTGCCCTCGCTCATCGGCGCCGACCCAGACGCGGCGCAGCCCTGGCTGGCCATGGACTACGTACACGGCCCCACACTGCACAAGCTCGTCCAGACCTGCGGCCCGCTCGGTGTGGGGCCGTACGCGGCGCTGGGTCTCGCCCTCGTGGATGCCCTGCGGGCCATCCACGAGGTCAAGCTGCTCCATCGGGATCTGAAGCCGGGGAACATCGCGATCGGGCCGCAGGGGCCGGTCGTCCTCGACTTCGGACTCGCGGTGCTCACCGAACGCGACAGCGACGCCGCTCTGACCAAGACCGGTGCAGGCTTCGGCACCGCCACCTACATGTCGCTGGAGCAGGCGACGGACGCCAAGCACGTGAAGGAGCCCGCCGACATCTACTCGCTCGGCGCGGTCCTCTTCTACGCCGCCGCCAAGCGTCCTCCCTACCCCTACGGTCCGATGCCCTCGGACCCCAGCTGGACCGGAGTGGCGTTGGACTACCTGCCGCTCCTCGCGCGCATCCTGGTCCATGCGCCGAGCCAGCGCCCTTCGCTCGACGAGATCGAAAAGGATCTCCTCCAGCTGCTCGCCACGCACGACCTGACCGCCGAGGCCGCCGCCGCCCAGCTCCAGGCCGTCGTCGACGGATCCGGGCTCGTCCCTGAACTGCCCGAGGAAGCTCTGACGGACGAGCCCGACCCGGCGGTGCAGCAGGCCGCGCAGCAGGCCGTGAACCAGGGAGCACCCCCCGATGCCCCGTGGGCCGCCGAGGGCACCGACCTGTTCGCAGAGTTCCTCGCGGACGAGGAACCTGCCGTGGATCTCCCGGCAGACGACGGGCCGTATCCGGCGGAATACGTACCCACCGTGCCCGACCCGGCGGCGCATCCCGTACCCGGTCCGGCCGCTCCCAGCGATGTCCCCGCCCAGCCTGGGGTGACCAGCTACCACCTCGCACCCCCACAGCCCCCGGCCGAACCGGAGCCTGCGGCCCCAACGCCTCCGCCTGGGGCACTGCGGACCGCGGAACGGCTCCGCAGGGCATACGCCCACAGCAGCCGGCTCTGACCAGGAGTGACCCCCATCGCCCCCGGCCACCTGCGAAAACAGGCCGAACGACCTCTCCTGCCAGAGGTCGTCCCGCCCTGGGGTTCACCCCCTCGGCGGCATGGGTGCCTCGTCACCCGGTAGAAATGAACCTCTGCGCCCGACTACGGCGTACCCGCACCAGCTCCGACGAAAGGAACTCCAGCCATGCCCGACGCCGCGTCCGGCCTCCCCTCCGGCCCGCCCCCGGCGGGCACGCTGATCGAGGTCCGCGACGAGGAATGGCTGGTCCGCAGCAGCAGCGAGGTACGGCCGGGCGAGTTCAAGATCGAGGCGACGGGCGCTTCCGAGCTGGTCCGCGGCCATCAGGCGCGCTTCCTCACCGCGCTCGACGGCATGCCCCGCATCCTGCGCCCCGAGGACACCGCCCTCGTGCCGGACCGCTCGAAGGGCTACCGGATCGGCCGCCTGCTGCTGGAAGCCGTCCTGCGCAAGACCCCGCTCCCCCAGATCGAGCGCGGCCTCGCCCTGACCGAGGGCTTCCTGCTGGACCGCATGGACTACCAGCTGCGGCCCGCCGCCAAGGCCCTGGCCAACCCGCTGCGGCCGCGCCTGCTGATCGGTGACGTGGTCGGCCTCGGCAAGACCCTGGAGATCGGCATCCTTTTGGGCGAGCTGATCCGCCGGGGCCGCGGCGAACGCATCCTCGTCGTCACTCCGGCCCCGGTGCTGGAGCAGTTCCAGCACGAGATGTGGACGCGGTTCTCGCTGCCGCTGGTACGCCTGGACAGCGCGGGCATCTCGCGGATCGAGCGGAAGATCCCGACCGGCCGCAACCCGTTCACGTACTACAAGCGGGTCATCATCTCGATGGACACGCTCAAGAACGCCAACCGCTACGGGCCGTGGCTGCAGAACATCAAGTGGGACGCGGTCGTCATCGACGAGTCGCACAACCTGATCAACCAGGGCAGCGACCGCCGTGCCCTCGCCGACCTGCTGGCCAAGCAGACCGACGCACTCATCCTCGCCAGCGCCACCCCCCACAACGGCGATATGCGGGCCTTCACCGGCCTGATCCGGCTGCTCGACCCGATGGCCGTCAAGGATCCGGCAGATCCCAAGGCCGCCGAGCTGCACCACCTCATGCTCCGCCGGACCAAGGTCAGCGATGAGGTCGCGCAGGCCCTCGAAGGATCCTGGGCGCCCCGCGGCGAGTCCCGCCCGATCCATTGCACGGCCGGCGAACTGGAGGAAGAGGTCTTCTCCGAGCTGGCCACCACCTGGCTGAAGAACCCGGACACCAAGGGCGCCGACCACCTCTTCCCGTACGTCCTGCTGAAGTCCTTCCTCTCCTCGCACCGGGCCCTGTTCGTCACGGCCCGCGAGAAGCTCGCCAAGCTGGGCCACGCCCTCCCAGAGGGCCACAAGAAAGTCACCGAGCCGCCGCTCACCGCCCTGCCCGCGGACTCCTCGAATTCCGAGGTCGCCTCCCTGATTCGGCTCACCGAGCTGGCCCGCCGTATCGAGCATGCAACGCGGACAGGAACGGCCGGCGCCACGTCCAAGCTCGCCAGGCTCGTCGCCGAGCTGCGCGACAACATCGGCGTGAAGCCCGGCAGCGCCACCCGGGCCGTGGTCTTCTCCGAGCGCCGCGAGACCCTCAACTGGCTCGGCGCGGTGCTGCCCGCCCTGCTCGGCTGGAAAGACAAGAACGCCGGCGAGGCCGCCGTCAAGGTCATGCACAGCGAGATCTCCGACACCGTCCAGATGGACTACGTCGACGAGTTCGCACGGGCCGGCAGCGACGTCCGGGTGCTGCTGACCGGCGACGGTGCCTCCGAGGGCGTCAACCTGCACCGCCAGTGCAACCATCTGATCCACTGGGACCTGCCCTGGAGCCTGATCCGGGTCGAGCAGCGCAACGGCCGCATCGACCGCTACGGGCAGACCCGGCCGCCGGAGTTCCGCGCCCTGCTGCTCACCAGCGCGGTCGAGGGCGCCCTGGACGACCGTACGATCGCCGAGAAGGTCCTCGCCCGCGAGGCGGAGGTCCACCGGGTCCTGGGCGCGGTCGAGGCCGCGACCAAGGAGAACGACGGGGACCGCGAGGAACGCCGGGTGATGGAGGCCCTGCTCCGGCGTGCCACCCCCGAGGAGGCCGTCGCGGACCTGGAGTCCGTCCCGGTGGAGGGCGCGGCCGGGCCGGGCCTGCCCGCGGGGCAACTCCCGGTCGAGCGGCAGACGATGAGCGAGTTCGGCACCGGACCGGACCCGCTGGACGGCCCGTACGACGCCCAGTCCTTCGACGAGAACGCCGAATTCGACTTCGACCTCGACATCGACCTGGACGACTTCGGCAGCTTCGCACCGGCGGATCAGGAGCCCGACCCGGCGCCGACTCCCCGGCCCACCGCCCACGCCGCCGACATCCCCACGGTCGACGGGCTCCGCCTCTTCGCGGACTCCCCGGAACGCAACCGCCACGAGTACGTGCTCGCCGGCCTGGCCGAGCTCGCCGACCTGGAGTCCTTCCGCCTGGACACCACCAGTGAGGGCACCGACCTCAGCTTCGACACCCCCGAGGACCTGGCCGACCGCCTCGACGTCCTGCCTCCCGGCTACCTCCGGGACCAGAACATCACCCGCCGGATGAAGCTCACCTTCAGCCGCGAGGACGCCACCGAGTCCCTGAAGCGGGCCCGTGAGGACTCCGGCTCCAGCTCGCTCTGGCCGGACGCCCACTACGTCGGCGAGCTGCACCCGGTGGTGGAGTGGATCACCGACAAGGTGCTGGTCCAGTTCGGACGCCAGCAGGCCCGCGTCCTCCAGGTCGACCCGAAGGCCGCGCCCTCCCCGGTGTTCCTGACCCAGGGCGTCTGGTCCAACGCGGAGGGCCGCCCCACCGTCGTCGCCTGGCTCGCCATCGACCGCCTGGACGAGGCGGAACCACGGGTACGGGAGCTCACCCCCGAGCTGCTGGCCGAGCTGGGCGTCGGCCCTGATATGGAAGACCACTGGGCGGCGGGCGACACCGACGCGCTCCAGCCACTGGTCCCCCTGGCCGTCGCCGAGACCCGCAACCACCTGGCGGGCCTCCGGAAGGTGGCCGACACGGAGGTGGACGAACCGCTGCGGGCGTACGAGCGCAGCGTCGGCGACTGGCAGCAGCAGGCACTGCCCGGCTTCGCCGGCGGCCGCACCGCCCGCGACGAGGCCGCCGACCGCCTGGCGGGGGCCGCCGAGCGGCTGCGGACCTCCGGTGACCCGATGGTCCGGGTCCTGGCTGTCCTGGAGCCGGGCGCATGACCGGCCCCACCGATCTCCGCCGGGCCCCGGCCTCGGGCCCCACTGATCTTCCCTTTCCGAACCGCGAGCAGGAGCCGCAGGCGTGACGTTCGACTCCCTGATCAACGAGAGCGAGTACTTCCCCTCGTTCTACCTGGACGACATCCTGCCCAAGCAGCTCGCGAGCGGCCCGCTGAAGGAATGGGCGGCGCTGGAGCGGCAGGGCCAGGACACGCCCCGGCAGAAACTGCGCAACCTGACCCGCCCCTACATGGACGTACGGGCGGTGCTCGGCCCGGACGCCGAGAAGTACAACGGGGAGCCGTACGCGCCGGCCCTGGCCGCGCAGGAGGCGGCGGCCGCCGTGCTGAAGGCGGTGGCCGAGGACGCTGAGCCGCCTGCCTTCCTGCCCGCCCCGGCCCCCGAGGCCGACACGGCCGACACCACCACCGCCACCGCCGAGGACGAGTGGCGCACCGCCCTGGCCGGGTGGCACCAGCGCCTGCTGACTGCCCTGGACTTCACCCCGAACCCGGGCCACTTCACGGCCCACACCCCGACCGGCCCGGTCGCCGCCCCGGTCGCCCACCACGAGCCCGGACTCGTGGTCCTGACCGGCGGATTCGCCGAGGACCTGGATGCGACGCGCGGCAACGGTGCCGCCAACCAGCTGCCGGCCCCGGTCCGCATCTCCGCCTCGAAGACCCTGACCACCGTCCGCGAGCTCGCCTCCTGGCTGCTGAACGCCGAGAACGCGCCGCGCTACGCTCTGCTGCTGTTCGGCGGCGTGGTGATCCTCGCCGACCGGCAGGCGTTCTCGCGGGGCCGCTACCTGGCCGTGAACCTGGACACCGCGCTGCCGCGCAAGGCCGCCAAAGGCGCCCAGGCAAACGAGATCGACCTGATCGCCGCCATCTTCGCGGCCTCTTCGCTGCGCCCGCGCGAGGACGGCTCGGACGACGAGATCGCCAAGCTGGTCACCGCCTCCCGCGACCACTCGGTGGGCGTCACCGCCGAACTGCGGGTCGGCCTCCAGAAGTCCGTCCAGCTGATCGCCAACGAGGTCCTGGAGCGCGCCCGCGAGGAGCACGGCGTCCACCCCGAGGACCTCGCCGAATGGCTCCCCGACGTCCTGAAGGAGCGGGGCGACCTGCCGCGCCTGCTGACCGAGGAGTCGCTGCGGTACCTGTACCGCATCCTGTTCCTGCTGTACGCGGAGGCCCGGCCGGAGCTGAACATCCTGCCGGTGAAGGACGAGGAGTACGCGAGCGGGTACAGCGTGGCCCGGCTGCGCGAGCTCGTCGTACAGGAGAAGCTGAGCAGCGCCTCGCGCGACCGCTTCCACTTCCACGAGTCGCTGTCCCTGCTCTTCGAGAAGGTGTTCACCGGCCACCCGGTGGCGAACACGATCACCGACCGGGACGCGCTCCGCGAGGAGGCCCCGGCGCTGGTCGAGGACGACGGGTACGAGGGAGTACGCATCGAGGCGCTGCGGTCCCGGCTGTTCGACCCGGAGTCGATAGGGCTGGTCGGCCGGCGGATCGAGTACCGGGGAACGGAGCGCCCGGACGGCTCCCCGGCCCCGTCGCAGCCGCTGGACCTGCGGCTGCGGAACAAGGTGCTGCACCAGGTGCTGCGCAACCTGACCCTGGTGGAGGGCCGCGGCAAGGGCCGGGGCGGGTTCATCAGCTAC
Organism: Streptomyces sp. NPDC029014; assembly: GCF_055564695.1. Classification (NCBI taxonomy): domain Bacteria; kingdom Bacillati; phylum Actinomycetota; class Actinomycetes; order Kitasatosporales; family Streptomycetaceae; genus Streptomyces; species Streptomyces sp. NPDC029014. The sequence continues at coordinate 21,672 of NZ_JBVHVT010000059.1, read as the reverse complement.
GCCAACCTCAGCATCAACCACCTGGGGGCGGTGTACGAGGGCCTGATGTCGTATACCGGTTTCATCGCCACCGAGCCGATGTACGAGGTCGCCAAGGGCGGCAACCCGGAGGGCGGCTCCTGGCTGATCACCCGCGGCCAGGCGGCATCCGGTCTCTACCCGGATGCGGTGGGTGAGAGCGTCTTCGTCAAGGAGGACGCCATCAACCCGGAGACGGGTAGGCCGGACTCCGTACTTCACCCGGTTGGCTCGTACGTGTACCGGCTGGCGGGCCGGGACCGGCAGACCAGCGCCTCGTATTACACTCCGGAGTCACTGACCCAGGCGACGGTCGAGCAGACGCTGCGCTTCCGCCTGGACGACGAGGGCCGCTTCGACCCGCGCGAGCCGGAGAAGTCCGAGGTGCGGGCGGCTGAGGTACTGCGGTGGCGGGTGTGTGAGCCCGCGCTCGGCTCGGGCGCGTTCCTCAACGAGGCCGTCAACCAGCTGGCGGAGCTGTACCTGAAGCTGGCGCAGCACGAGCGCGGCGAGCAGATCGACGCGGAGGAGTACCCGCGCGAGCTTCAGAAGGTGAAGGCGTACATCGCCCTGCACAACGCGTACGGGGTGGACCTCAACAAGACGGCGGTCGAGCTGGCGGAGATCTCGCTCTGGCTCAACACCATGTACCCGGGCATGCGCGCGCCCTGGTACGGGCTGCACCTGCACCGGGGCAACTCGCTGATCGGCGCGGCCCGGAAGATCTACTCGGGGAAGCTGAGCGAGGGCGGCTGGCTCAAGTCCACCAACCAACGGGCACCCCGAGTCCTTCCCCTGACGGAGAAACTGCCGGGGCGGGCGGTGCACCAGTTCCTGGTGCCGGCGCTGGGCTGGGGCTCGATCTACAACGAATTGTCGGTGCGGAAGGGCACTGGACAGCCCGTGGTGGCGGGGGCTGTCGCGGAATGGCTGGACCCCAATCTCATCGAGGCGATGAAGAAGTGGCGTTCGGGGATCCGGAGCGCGCCAAAGGGAACGAAGAAGCCGACCGCCAAGGCCTCGACATCGAAGACCCAGGAGCAGGTCATTGCAGCCGAGGAGAAGTCCGGTCAGGGCGCCTTCGACCTGGGCCTGGAGATCTGGGAACAGCCCGGCCTGGACCTGACCGCCTCCGAGAAGCCGGCGCGGTCTGCGCCGAAGCCCAAGCCGAAGGCCGACGAGGAGGACGAGACCCCGGGCGGCCGCACCCAGACCGGTCGGCTGATGGCTCTGGCCGAGCGGGTGGAGTACCTGTGGGGCCTGGTCAGGCTCCGCCTGGAGCTGTCGGAGCAGGAGATCTCCCGCGGTATCCCCGTGTGGGGCGCAGAGACGGATTGCGCTGACCGTTCCGGCCCGGTGATGGACCGCGAGGCGGTCCGCCAGGCCCTGCACGCGCCGGGTAGCCCGTACTGGCGGCTGAAGCAGGTCATGGACGCGTGGTGCGCGCTGTGGTTCTGGCCATTGGAGGAAGTTGCCCTGCTGGACGGGACGCACCCGGACTACTTCCACGGCGACCAGGACCTGACCAAGCTCAAAAAGGGCTTCGACAAGGACCGCAAGGTCGCGTTGCGGAACCTGGACGACTGGATCGAATTCGCCGAGGCCGTGGTGGGCCGTGTGGATGTCGATTCGGCCAAGGGCACGGCCTCGCTGTTCGTGGTGCCGCAGGTCAAGCGTCTGGAAGACCTGGACCAGGTCGAGACCGTTCTCGACGACAAGATGACTGAGCTGGAGGGCTGGCTGGACTTCATCAGCCTGGGTGACGTGTTCCCGTGGCACGGCACGGTCCAGCGCATCGCGAAGGAGCGTGGCTTCTGCCACTGGGAGCTGGACTTCGCGCACGTGTTTGCGGAGGGCGGCTTCGACCTGATGGTGGGCAACCCGCCGTGGGTCAAGCAGGAGTGGAAGGAAGGCGAAGTCCTCGCGGAGTTCGAGCCCTGGTTCGAGCTCGCGGACAAGCCGAGCAACGAAGCATGGGGCGAGCGCAAAACGGCCGTCCTGGACCGGGCGGATGCGCGATCAGCATTCATGGGCGAGTTGGCAGACTCGGCGGCACTGTCCGGGTACCTGGCGTCAGTGGACGCCTACCCGGAGCTGGCGCGGACGCAGCCGGATCTGTATCGCGCCTTTATGGTCCTATCTTGGCGAACAACTGGAGCTAGGGGCTCGGCGGGATTGATCCACCCTTCAACTCACCTGACTGGCCCCAAGGAAGGGACACTGAGACAGGCCGCCTATGAGCACCTAAAGCTCCACGCGGACTTCGCGAATGAACTCGAGCTGTTCGCCAAGCCCGTGATGAATGACACCCACTTCAGCATCAACGTATACACGGGCCGCCAGCATAAAATCGGCTTCCAACATCTCACCTGGCTCTTCCATCCGACGGTACTCCTTCAGTCATTGCGTCACGACGGATCGGGACGACGCCCGGCAATCAAACGCAAGGACGAAGAGACCGGGAAGTTCACCTGGGATCTGCGCCCCCACAAGAGCAGGATCACCTTTGTAAATACTAAGACCCTTTCGGGATGGAACGATCTTCGCGGAGAGGATGAATCCGTCCCCGAGGACAGCCCGCTCCTATTCCCTGTCACCGTCGAGGAGCAGCAGGCAATCTCAGCTATCGCCGCATGGCCCCACAGGCTGCGGCACCATAACCCGCAAATCAGTCGAGGATTCGATGAAAACATCGATCGAAGTGCTGGTTATTTTGAGCGAAACCCGGGCCCAACAGAGAGCTGGAGCGAAGTAGTACTCCAGGGATCGTTCATCAGCACAGCAACCCCTTACAGCAAGCAGCCGCCACCTGAGGGCTCCAGGTCAATGCGCGACTACCATCCTTGGGATCACGAGCATCTCCCAAGGGGTGCAACACCAAACACCAACTACCGTCGCAAGACCAACATCCAAAGATTCACCGAAAAGCAGGACAAATGGTTCGACGAAGAGGAATATGCGAGCCTTAGCGCTAGCCCGGAGGCCTGGGATACCGAAAAAGCTGCGCTCACAAAAGCGAATCCGGAACTAAAGGGCCAGGATCTGGAAGCGACTATCCGAGCAAGGTTCCGATCGATTAGCACACGACCATACTCGAGCTTCCACCGAGTCGCATGGCGAGAGATGAACCGCGCAAAGAATGAACGCGTACTCCAATCTTGCCTGATCCCGCCCGGCCCGACTCATATTCACGCGCTGAGAAGCATGACCCTAAGCACCTCGAGGGACACAGCCCTCACTGCAGGGTTTTTTGCAGGCATTCCCTGCGAGTATCTGCTGAGGATTACCAACCGGGGACACATGGACGTCTCCGACGCTAAGAGCTTCCCGGCACCCCAGTTGAACCATCCGCTCGCTACCCCACTTCTGGTTCGCGTTCTGCGCCTGAACTGTCAAACGGACGCTTATACCACCCTGTGGGAGAAGTTGTTCGAGGAATCTTGGAATGCTGAGCACTGGGCGGCAAGAACCGCCTGGCCTGCAGAAATGGAACCACTGTCGAAGGGGTTGGAATCTACCTGGACTCTCGACACCCCCCTGCGCGCTGAACTCGCCCGACGAGCCGCACTCGTCGAAATTGACGCTCTAACCGCGGTTTGGCTTGGCATCGCTCAGGAAGAGTTGACAGCTATTTACCAGACAAGATTTCCAGTGCTACAGCAGTACGAAGACCGTATGTGGTTCGACGGCTCCGGGCGACGCATCGCGTACGCGCCCCATGCCAAGGGCTTCGGACAGTCACCAAACGCTTGGAAGCAGCTCAGCTCGCACGAGGACTTCCCGCTGGAAGCGAATGTGCCCGAGGGGTACGAAGGGCCGCTCTATCGGGCGGATCGGGTGAAAGAGATGCGGGCCGCCCACGCGGAGTTCACGCGGCGGATGCGGGCTGCTGGCTGGGAGCCGGGCGATACCGGGCCGCCCGGGTCGGCTGAGGAGTAGGCCGAGGCACCGGATGCGCGAAGCCCGGCCACCTGGATAGGTGGCCGGGCTCCCTTGGCTGGAGCGAGCGTCACGCGCCGTGATCGATGGCCGTCAGTGCGATCAGTCCAGACCACGCCTCGGGTGACACCATCACAACCGGGCCCGCCGGACGCTTCGAGTCGCGGACGTGGACAGCAGCGCCGGTGGTCGCAACCTCCACACACTCGCCGCCCCCACCACCGCTATAGCTGCTCTTGCGCCAGGCGGAGTCCGGCAGCACAGGGTCATTGGGCTGGACAGTCATCTCTCCCCCAGCAGCTTCTCGATGAACATCAACGACTCACGCGGGGTGAGCGCCTGCGACCGGATGATGCCATACCGGGATTCGAGTTCGTGAACCTTGGCGCGGCCGGTGTGCAGGCGGCTGTCGTCCTGTACCTCGGTGTAGGCGATCCGCTCCCCCTGCGCGGTGTCGATCAGGTTGAACGGGCCGCCCATTCCGGCATGGTCCTCACGGTCCACGGGCATGACCTGGATCTCCACGTTGCGCTTCTGGCCGACGAGCAGGATGTGCTCCAACTGCCCGACGAGGACTTCGCGACCGCCGAGGGGCCTGCGCAGCACGAACTCCTCGATCACGAAGCTGAGTAGCGGGGCCGGTCGGCAGTCGAAGATCTCCTGCCGGGCCAGTCGTGCCGACACTCGCTGTTCGATGACGTCGTCATCCAGCAACGGCCGTTGCATGCGGAACACCGTCCGCGCGTATTCCTCGGTCTGCAGGAGGCCGGGAACCGCAATGGCCGCGTACACGTGGAGCGCAACCGCCTTGGCCTCCAACCGCGCCGCATCGCGGAAGAACGCCGGGTACTGCGCCCGCGCCACCTCCTCCTTCAGGGTCTTAAGCAAGCCCCCCGCGCCCAGCTCATCATCCGCCCGGTCGATGAACCTCGGCGGCGGGATGCGGCGCCCCTGCTCATACGACGCGATGCTCGACGCCGAGTAGCCGAGCCGGCGGCCCAACTCCGCCCGTTCGACGCCTGCCGCCACCCGGACCAGCTTCAGCTGGCGGCCGAACGCCGCCACAACTCCCGTACCCGGTTCATCCTCGGGGCGCGGACCTTCGCCCTCCAGCGGCTCGTCCATGCCCAGGTCTTGTTCCACCGGCCTCACCCGCCTGTCCCGCACGCCACGCTCTGCCCCGCGTACACCCCGCGCACCGCCGCGTACAAGCAGCCCGCGTCAGTGCGTCACGTCTGGTCACGCTACGCCACCGCCGGAAGCGTTGTCCGCATGATGGAAGAAGCCACTACCCCCACCGGTGACACCCAAGACAGCACCCCCACCCGCCACTTCGGTATGCGCTTCAGCTCCACCCCGCGCGGCGCCCGGCTCGCGCGCCGCCTCGCCGCCGTACGGCTGGACACCTGGGGGTATCCGTACGATTCCCCCACCCACCGCGACGTGACACTGATCGTCGCCGAGCTCTGCGCCAACGCCATCCAGCACGGGCACGTACCCGGCCGGGACTTCCGGCTCGACCTGACGGCCACCACGTCCACCACGGCCACCGCCCTCCGCGTCGCGGTGACCGACACCCTCACCGAGCGGTACCCCGCCCCGCTCCCTCTCCTCCGCCTCGCCGAGACCGGGCGCGGGATGCACATCGTCCAGGCCCTCGCCGCCCGCTCCGGATGGGGGCCGCGGCCCGAGGGCGGGCCCGGGAAGACCGTCTGGGCCGAGTACGAGGCGGCCCCCCTACCCCGCCCCACCAGCCGGTTCCGGCCGAATCCGGCCGGGGTGTCAGAGGGCGCACGTAAAGTGGACGAGATCGTGTATCGGGCCACGTCACGCGGCCGGTGACGCGAGTCCGGAGAGCAAGCAGGATCCAAGGGAGGGGCGACCGCCGCCATGAGACCCACACTCGCCGCGCAGGCGCTGCGCGACACGGCGGTCGAATACCTGACCACGACCTTCGCCCTCGCCGAGCCGGCCACTCAGCACGCGCTGACCGATTTCCTCACCGACCCCGCCGACGGGCTCTTCCGCGGCCCCTACCTGCGCATCCGGCGGCCCTTCCGGGCCGCCGGGGACGGCTGGCAGCGGCACCTGGACTGGTACAAGGACGATTTCTGGCCGTACGCCCACCAGGCGGAGTCCTTCGCGCGGCTCACCAGCAAGGACGGGCACGTCCCGCAGCCGACGCTGGTCACCACCGGTACCGGCTCAGGCAAGACAGAGTCCTTCCTCGTCCCGGTGATCGACCACTGCCGCCGGGCCAAGGCCGCCGGGAAGCCCGGGATCAAGGCGGTCCTCCTCTATCCGATGAACGCCCTCGCCGGCGACCAGGCCGACCGTATCGGCAAGCTGCTGGAGGACCCGCGGCTGGCGGAGGTCACCGCGGGCCTCTACATCGGTGAGGCGAGCTCCACGAAGAACGGCTCGCCGTACGGGCGGGTCATGGTCGAGCGGGCGGAGATCCGGCGCAATCCGCCGGACATCCTGATCACCAACTACAAGATGCTCGACCTGCTGCTCCAGCGGCAGCAGGACGCCCCGCTGTGGGCCGACGCGGACCTCGCGTACATCGTGATCGACGAGTTCCACACCTTCGACGGCGCCCAGGGAACCGACGTGGCCATGCTGCTACGCCGCCTCGGCGCGGTCGTCGGAGCCGCCGAGGAGGGGCGGCCGCTCGGGTCCATCTGCCCGGTGGCGACCTCCGCGACCCTGGGTGAGTCCGGGCCCGCGGCCGACGACCCGCAGGCCCAGGGCGGCGGCGGGCCGCGGGCGATGCTGGACGTGGCCTCCCAGGTGTTCGGCACCAGGTTCCCCGTCGACGCCGTGGTCGGGGAGGACCGGCGGCCGTTGGAGGAGTTCCTCCGTCCCGTCGACCTGACGCGTCCGCTGCCGTCCCCCGCCGAACTCGCCGACCTGCCGGATCCTGTCGCCACGGCCGACGGCATGGACCTGCTGGCGCGAGCCGCCCTCGGTTGTGACACCTCCGATCCCCGTGAGCTGGGGCGGCGGCTGCTCGCACACCCCCTGACCCACGACCTGCTGGCCACCGACCTGGACCAGCCGCTCACGGCGGAGGAGGTGCTGCGGACCTTCCCCGCCAGCTCTGCCTGGCGGGTCGCGGCCGCGCAGGATCCGCAGACCGCCGCCGAGGCGCTGGCCCGCTTCGTCGCGCTGATCTCGGTGGCCCGTGAGCCGGAGGCTCCGGCGGGTCAGGAGCGGCCGCTGCTGCTGGTGGAGACCCATCTGTGGGTGCGGTCGCTCTCCCGCGTGCTGCGGTTCGTCTCACCGCGGCCGGTGTTCTCTTGGTCGGACGCCGACCAGGCCGCTGCCGCCGCCGTGGCCTCGGCCGCCCAGGAGGAGCGTCGGCGTGCAGCGTCACGGGCCGGGCGGCTGCCGTCGGCGTACTGCCGCCACTGCGGGCGCTCCGGTTGGGCCGCCGTATGCCCGGAGCGCAATCCGGCCGCCCTGGTGACCGCACCGGACGACATCTACCGCCTCAGTGCGGGCGGCGGCGCCGGTAAGGCGCGGGTCCGAGCCATGATCGCGGCCACCCCCGCCGAGGCGGCCGAGCAGGCCCGCCAGGCGCTGGCCCGCAGTCTGCGGCGCAGCAGCCGCTCCGCGACCCGTGAGGCCAGCGTGCTCGTCCTGGAGGACAGCGGCGAGACACTCCGGCGCATCGACCCGGACGAGGTCCTGCTCCCGGACGGCCGGATCGCCGAAGCCCCGGAGAACGGGGTGTTCGTCAAGCTCTGGTACGACAACCGGGACGCCGACGAGTTCGCGAAGCAGGACCGCTGCCCCGCCTGCGGGCAGGCCCAGGGCATCCGCTTCCTCGGTGCGGGCGTGGCACCGCTTGCCTCGGTCGCCGTCACCCAGCTGTTCACGGGCGGCGAGCTGCCCGCGAAGGACGCCGAGGGCAACGACCGGCGCAAGACGCTGGTGTTCAACGACTCGGTGCAGGACGCTGCGCATCTGGCCGGGTTCGTGGCCAGCCGGGCGTGGAAGTTCTCGCTGCGCTCACTGGTGCACGAGCAGCTGACCGAGCAGTCGGCGCAGGTGCCCGGCTTCGCCGCGGACGGCGTACCGCTCAACGACCTGATCGCCGCGCTGGTGCGGCGGGCCTCGGTGGACCAGGAGAAGCTGCTGGCCTCCGTCGTGCCGCCGGACCTGCACGATGTGGACCGGGTGAAGCGGCTGCTGGACGGGAAGAAGCGGCTGCCCAAGGGCACCTGGGACCTGGTCGGCGAGCGGCTGGCGTTCAACACGCTGCTGGAGTTCGGGATGAACTCGCGGCTGGGCCGGACGCTGGAGCTCACCCGGACGGTGGCCGCCGAGGTCCACCTGCCGGATCCGGAGCTGGCGGCGAAGACCGCGGAGGGGCTGTACGAGGAACATCTGCGGCGGCAGCTGCCGGAGGACCCGGAGCAGGATGCCCTGGAGGGTCAAGACGGCCAGGGCGACGACGGCGGCGCACAGCAGGGGGCCGCGGAGGCGAAGGCCGTGCTGCCGCCGGCCGGGCCGGAGCGGCAGCGGCGGTTCGAGGGGTTCGTGCGCGGGCTGCTGGAGCACGTCCGGGTGAGCGGCGGTATCCAGCACGCCTGGCTGGACACCTTCATCGAGGAGGAAGGGCGCAACCGGTACACCATCTGGACCGGGCGCCCCGAGGGCATGCAGGCGTTCGGGCGGGGTTCGGAGGCGCCCGCTTTCGTCCTCGTCGGCGCCCGGTCGGGTCGCACGGACTTCGACCGGGTGGACACCCGGGAGAGTTGGTACACGGACTTCGCGGCGCGCTGCCTGGGCATGGACCGGGCGCTGGCGGGCGGATACCTGGCCGAGCTGCTGCCGCGCCTGGCCGACCGGGAGATCGGTGCGCTCGCGTACCGGCGCACCGGGGAGAACAAGGCGGGGGGCAACAACCGGGGGCACGGGGTGTACGGACTCACGCCGGGGCACATCCGGGTGCGGCCGCTCGGCGACGAGCAGACCGGGCACGCGGCGCTGGTGTGTCCCGAGTGCGGCTGGACCCAGACCGTGCCTCCCCAGCGGACCGAGGTCTGGCAGGGGCTGCCGTGCCCGCTCAAGGGGTGCGCGGGTGAGCTGGCCAGGCCCTCGGTACAGGCCGCGGGGCGGGCAGCGCGCGACTACCGGCTGGACTACTACCGGCGCCTGTACCGGGAGGCCAGCCCCTACAGCGTGGTCGCTGCGGAGCACACGGGCGTGCTGAGCCGCAAGGAGCGCGAGGAGGTCGAGAAGGGCTTCCGCGAGGGTGTCCGGCACACCGACGCGAATGTGCTCTCCTGCACTCCGACCCTGGAACTGGGTATCGACATCGGCCAGTTGGAGGCCGTGCTGCTGGCCTCGCTGCCGTCGACCACCGCCGGGTACGTGCAGCGGGTCGGCCGGGCCGGCCGGGCCACCGGAAACGCGCTGATGGTCTCGCTCGCCGACACCAGCCCGCGCGCCCTGTACCACCTGTCCGAGCCGCGGCAGCTGATCGCGGGGCGCATTCTGCCACCGGGCTGCTTCCTGTCCGCGTCCGAACTGCTGCGCCGCCAGTACACGGCACATTTGATCGACCTGGCGGCGCGGGGCCGGCTGGAGGGGGTGCTGCCGCTTCCCGACCGGGTGACGGCGCTGTTCGGACGGGTCGGCTGGCTGCGCCTGTTCGCGCAGGCCGTGACCGGGCGGACCGACCTGGTCGAGGAGTTCCTGCGGCTGTTCCCCGAGATCGAGGGGGTGCCCGACTCCGGGGCCTCGCGCGATGCCCGCAAGGCGCTGCGGCGGTACGCGGAGGGCGGCCTGGCCCAGCGCGCCCGGGACGCCGAGGAAGCCTGGGAAGCGGAGCGGGCCGAGCTGGTGGACCGCCTGGCGATGATCGACGAGGCCGCCCAGGCCCTGCACGAGAACGTGGAGGACGAGGCCCGGGAGAAGCGGAACCTGGTCCGCGAGGCAGCCGCCGTCCGAGACCAGGTGCGCGCGCTGGGACAGACCGGCGCCCAGACGTTCCTGGTGGAGCGGGGGCTGCTGCCGAACTACACCCTGGTGGAGGACGGAGTGCGGCTGGAGGCGGCGCTGAACCGCAAGGAGCCGGCCCGCCGCAGCCGGGCCGCCGAAGCCGACGGGGCGCCGAAGTCCCAGTGGCGCACCGAGTCCCGTATCTACGACCGCCCGTCGGAGGCGGCGCTGACCGAGCTCGCGCCCGGGAACTCGTACTACGTACGCGGCTACCGGCACAAGATCGACGGCTTCGATCTCGGCGCCCGCCCGAAGAAGGGAGCGCCGAAGGACTCCGAGGACTACAGCCGGTCGCCGATCGCCATCTGGCGGGTGTGCCAGGAGTGCGGGTACGTCCGCACGACGCCGAACGCGGAGACGGACACCTCCGCCTGCCCGCGCTGCGGCGGTCGCGGCATCGGCGGGCGGTCCGCGGTGTACCGCGTGATCGTCCCCCACAAGGTGACCTCCCGGGACAAGCGGGACGACGCCCGGATCATCGACGACCAGGACTCGCGGAGCAAGCGGTACTACTCGACGGCGACGGCCGTGGACATCGAACCGGCCGCCGTGAAGGAGACCTGGCGGCACGAGGGGGCGGTCTTCGGCGTCGACCACGTACGCGAGGCGGTCATCCGCCGCTTCAACCTGGGGCCCGCGAAGCCGAACCGGCGCCCCGACGCGTTCTTCGCCGGGACCGAGGTCACGGTCAGCCCCTTCGTCGTATGCCCGCTGTGCGGCGGCGCCACCGACTGGGAGCCGGGCCACGCGCCCGTGCAGGAGGAACTGAGCGAGTCGCTGGCCTCACGGCCCGAGCTCGCGCACCACCGGCCTTGGTGTGTCACCCGCCGCCGAGACCGGACCGTACACGCCCGGGACGAGCGGGTGATCACCGCCACCGAGCACCGCACGGAGGCGCTGCGCATCCTGCTGCCGGCCGCGACCCTGCACGTCCCCGAGCGGCTGGCCTCGTTCTCGGCCGCGCTGCACCTGGGTTTGGCGCTGCGCTACGGCGGCGACCCGGCGCACATCCGCTCCACCCCGAGCAGCGAGCCGGACCGGGGCAGCGGGCTGACGCGCAACTACCTGGTGCTGTACGACTCGCTGCCCGGCGGTACCGGCTATCTCCAGCGGCTCGTCGAGGGCGAGGGCGAGGAGTTCCGGGCGGTGCTGGCGGCGGCGCAGACGTATCTGCGGGGCTGCGCCTGCCAGCACGGTCCGCGCCGGGCCTGCCACCTGTGCCTGCTCGGCTATGCCCCGGAGCGGGAGTATCCGCTGCTGGACCGGCAGGAAGCGCTGTGGATGCTCAACGACGTCCTCGGAGAGGACGGGCGCAGCCGGTGGGCGGTGCGCACGGTCCGCAAGGATCGGGTCGGCACCCAGGCGGCGGACGAGGAAGACCGGCAGCAGTTCGCCGCGCAGGCGCAGAGCGACCTGGAGCGGCGGTTCATCGACTGCCTCGACCGCTGGCTCGCCGACCCGGCCAACCAGGCCGACGTCGGGTACGAGGAGACGCCGACCGGCCGCCACGGCAAGCAGTTCACCCTGCGGCGGCGGGACGGATCGCCGATCCGCTGGGAGACGGTGGCGCAGAAGCCGCTGTACGAGCAGGGCACGGTGCCGGATCTGCTGCTGCGGCCGGTCGCGGGAGAGACCACCCGGGACGGGGCCCCGCCGATGCCGGTGGCGGTCTATCTCGACGGGTACCGCTGGCACGCGTCGGCCGCGACCAACCGGATCGCCGGAGACGCGGCGAAGCGGGCCCGGCTGCGCGCCGACGGGATACTGGTCTGGCAGATCACCTGGGACGACGTCATGGCCTGGGAGCAGGAGCTGCGTGAGCAGGCCGGCCGCGGTGTCGCGGCGCACGGCGACGAGGCGGCCAAGGCCCTGAAGGGCGCCCTGGCCGGGCCTGCGGCCCGGATGGCCTGGCCGCCGTATCCCGTGGATGGGGAGGGCACCCCGGGGGGCAAGGCACGTGCCTCCTGGTCGAACAAGCGTCAGAACCCTGCCGAGATCGACCGGCTGTTCGCCGGGGCCATCCCTGCACTGCTCGGGTTCCTGGCCGATCCGGACCTCGCCCGCTGGGAAGCGATGGCCCGGCTGTGCACCGCGGGCTTGATGAGCCTGGCGCGGCGCGAGGAGGTGGCCGACGCAGGTCCCGAGGCCGCCGTGCCGTGGATCGAGGCGACCCTGCGCGGGGAGGAGCGGCCTTCGGTCACGGGGGCGGGGCTTCGGCTCTACCCGGTACGCGATGCTTCCGGGCTGCCGCTGCTGCTGATCGGGGACGCCCGGGTGAAACCGCAGGGACTCAGCGCTCTGGCGGTGTTGGACGACAGGGCCGAGGCCGTCGAGGGCGACAGTTCCGAGCACAAGCGGCGCTGGAAAGCATGGCTGTGCTGGGGCAACATCCTGCAGTTCCTGGATCCGACGGGAACCGGACGGGCCGACGGGCTGCTGCTCGCCCGCAGCGAGCTGGACTCCTTCGACGCGGGACTGCTGGCCGCCACGACCGGCCGGGCCGACGGCCTGCTGACCGCACTGCGAGAGGACGTAGCGGGGACCGGACTGCTCACGCCTGCCCCCGTTCCGCCCGCCGGACCGGAACGGGAACCCGCGGCAGGGGCGCCCTCACCTCGACCTGCCGCGCCACAGGAGGAGATGGTCGCGGCAGCGGATGCCCCGACCGCGTTGGAGCGGGCCGCGTGGGACCTCGTACTGCGCGAGCTTTCCTACATGGGCGAGCCGGCTGTGGAGAACCTCGCACGGACGCTGGCGTCACGGGGTGATGTCCAATCGGCCGAGGTCGGCTGGGACGCCGACGGCATTTCGCGGCCCCTTGAACTCGCCTGGCCCGCCCGGAAGGTGGCCGTGGTCCTCACCGAGGACGCCGAGGACAGCGGCTACATGTCCGAGTGCTTGGCGGCAGGGTGGCAGGTCAGGGAGGCTGGAGCCTGGGACGAGGCCGAACTCGCGGCACTGCTGCAGCAGGCCGGGCCGGGTGCGGCGGCACAGGGAGGGAACCGGGGATGAGCAGCAGGGTCAGGACACAGGTCACCGTCTCACCGCAGGCCAACGAGGACATCCGACGCCTGGACGCGGGCACCAAGTACGCGGTCGGCGACTTCGTCCAGCGGCTGCGGGCCGACCGGTCCAACCGCGCCCTGCGGCTCACGCCGCTGCGCGCGGCCGGGGACAACGGCAGGCTCTTCCTCGCCACGCTCGACGGCCGCCGGATGGGACTGCTGCTGGAGACCGAGGAAAACCGCTTCAACCTGCTGGCCATCCGGGTCGGCCCGGCGGCCCGGGACGAACTCGCCCGGCTGACCGTGGAGATCAACGAAGTCTCCGGGGGTGTCGAGCTCGTCGACCAGAGCGAGGTCAGCGCCAATGTCGTGGCCCTGCCCGCACGCGCAGAGGCTGAGGATCCCGGCGCCTGCGGGGCCGGGTCGAACGGTTCGATGGAGCATGCTGCCCCGGCTGAAGTGCGCGCCGCGCTCTCGTTGCCCGTCCCCCTCTTCGCCAGGTTCGAGGACAAGGAGCTCGTCGGCCTCGGGGTCATCGCCTCCCTGCTGCCCACCCTGCGCCGGGTCACGGACGGCAAGCAGCTGAATGCGCTGCTCGGCCACAATCTGCCCGCGCTGACCCGGGACGTGCTGCTGGCCCTGCGCGACGGCATGGAGCCGGACGACGTACGCCGGCACATCACCAGTCAGTGGCAGGCCGGCGAGGCCGTCGACCCCCATGACTGGGCGCGGGCCGCCCGTCGGCCGGTCTCGCAGGTCAGCACGGAGGACTCCGCGGTACTGGATGCTCTCGGCGAGAGCTTCGACGCCTGGCGGCTGTTCCTCCACCCGGAGCAGCAGCGGCTCGCCACCACCTCCTTCAAGGGTTCAGCCAAGGTCACGGGTGGTCCCGGCACCGGCAAGACGGTGGTGGCCCTACACCGCGTCCGGCACCTGGTGGCACAACTGCCTCCCGGGCACACCCGGCCTGTGCTACTGACGACGTACAACACCAACCTCGCCGTCGACCTCCGGAACCGGCTGCACCTACTCGGAGGCGACGACCTGGTTCGCCGGGTCGACATCAAATCGGTGGACCAGCTCGCCCGAGAAGTGGTCCAGGAACATCCGGGCACCGTGCTCGGCTCTCCCATCGGAGACGAGGAGGCCCTGAACCTCTGGCACACCGTGTCCACGGAGGCAGGAGTCTTCGACTTCGACGCCGACTTCCTGGACTCGGAGTTCAAGCACGTCATTCTCGCTCAGGGTTGTGGCACCGACCGCATGTACTTCCGCGCCGAGCGCAAGGGTCGCGGCAAGCTGCAACGCGCCGAGCGCCGCCAGGTGTGGGAGCTGGTCCAGGCGTACCGTGCGCATCTGGCGCGGCACCATCGGACCACCTACGCCCTGATCGCGGACGAAGCGGCCCGCATCGAGGAACGCCGTATGGCCAGGGTCACCGAGCAGGCCCGCTACAAGGCCGAGCACGGCGGAGTCGACCTCATCCACCGGGAGGCGGGCAGCGGCATGTGGCTCAAGCCCCGCTACCGGCACGTCGTCGTGGACGAGGCGCAGGATCTGTCGGCCTCGCACTGGCGCATGCTCCGCGCGATGACGGCCCCCGGGCCGGACGACATCTTCCTGGTGGGCGACGCCCACCAGCGCATCTACTCGCATCAGGTGGTCCTGGGCAGGCTCGGCATCAGTACCCCGGGCCGGGCATCGCGCCGCCTGACCCTCAACTACCGGACCACACGTCAGATTCTGGGCAGTGCACAAGGTCTGGTCAGAGGTGAGTCCTTCGACGACCTCGACGACGGCCCGGACAACCTGGACGGCTACCGCTCCGTACTGACCGGCTTGGCTCCCCAGTACTGGCGGGCACCGGACTGGCAGACGGAGATGCGCGCCATCGCCGCCATGCTCAAGGAGCGCCACGACCGTTACGGGACGCCGTACGCGGCTATGGCCGTCAGCGTGCCCGACCGGGATGCGGTGACCCAGCTGGCCTACACCCTTACCTGCGCTCCGTTCCACGTCCCGGCGCGTGAGATCGGCAAGGACGGTCCGCGCGATACCGACAGCGTGTGCATCGGCACGATGCACCGGTTCAAAGGATTGGAATTCCAGCGCGTTTTCCTGGCCGGTGTCAGCGAGGGCCTGGTGCCACACCAACGGATCGAGGCCCATCGACTGACCAATCCGGACCGTTACCGGCACGAAGAGCAGCGCGCTCGCTCGCTGCTCTTCGTGGCAGCCACACGTGCCCGAGATGAGCTGGTGGTTACTTGGAACGGCCGGGCAAGCCGGTTCCTGCCGGAACACGCAGCCAAGGCGGCAGAGAACGCCGTCGACCTGCTGGCGAATGACGGACCGCCTTCGGACTCGGCCGCAGCGTAAGAGTGCCGTCCCGGCCTCTGTTGAGCCGTCCACTCCCTGACGGGATGACATCCCAATCCACCGCCGCGACGACGTGAGGCAGCTGGTCGTGCTCTCGGACGAACTGCGGGCCTGCGTGCAAGGGACTTGATGAAGGCCGCGATATTGGCAGGACGAACGGTCTCCGCCCCCGGTAGGAGGTAATCCTCGACGGCGCCGTGTTCACCCAGGGCGGTGTGATCGTGGCTGCCGGCACGCACGCGGAGATCGATCGCCGGGTCGAGCCGACATTCCGGCAATCGACGTCGGCGAAGACCAGTGGTCGTCATGACCAGCCAAGGTATCGAGGGCTCCCCCAGCGCCCGTGGCGAGCCTCACGGAGCGCTCCGACCTCGGAACAGGCAGGCTCCAGCGCTCGACGAACGCCGATCGCAACGCGACCACTGGTCCCTCGGCTGCGCCGCCGTCACCCAAGCCGGGACTACCCGTGCTGGTGTATCTGTCAGACCTACTGGGCCACCGCCAGCGGGTGATCCGCGGTGAGCAGCTCGTTGTCCTCCACATCTGAGGTAAGGATCGTCACCCGTCGCGGGTGAGCCAGGGCTGTCGCGCACGGCATGGCGTCGATGACGTACTTGTGACCGTAAAGGCCAGTCGTACGCGCAGACCAAAGGATGACTTGGCGCTCGCTGGGGCGACTGGCTCCACGTGGAGGCGGGACCAGGTCCACTTGAAGGCCGCGTCGTTGATCCTCGGATGGATCACCTCGACCAGCACCGCGGCAAAGGCGCCGCCACACCAAAAGTCAGCGTCGCCAGCCATGGGCCAGGTTGGCAATCGGAACACTAAAGAGCTACGCGCTTACGGATCTCACCCAAAGCCATCGGCCAGGTCGCATCGTGGAATGCAGTCGGGCCGATGTGACGCGGCTTCAGGGCGAGCGTCATTTGAGCGTCAAGATCCCGAAGAGTGCACGGGTGCCGCTAGCGAAGGCGACGGCGTACCCTGTCGAATCCGCAGGTCACGGCATTTGGCAGACGCCAGACGCCTTCACCCGTTGCTCGACTGGAAACAGGTCGAGCACACGGCGAACGACAAGAAACCGCAGGTCAGCGGACCTTCGCGACCGGCTCCAGGATCGCGACGCACTCCACGTGGTGGGTCATGGGGAAGAGGTCGAAGACGCGGAGGGTGCGGGGCTTGTAGCCCGCCTCCGCGAAGTACGACAGGTCGCGGGCCAGGGCCGCCGGGTCGCAGGCCACGTACGCGATGCGGCGGGCCGACAGGGACGCCACGTGGCGGACCGTCTGCTTGCCGGCGCCGGCGCGGGGCGGGTCCAGGACGACCAGGTCGCACTCCGTGATGCCGGTGCGGGGGAGGACCGACTCGACCTTGCCCTGCTCGATGCGGACCCGGGGGAAGTCGGCCAGGTTGTGGCGGGCGTCCTCCACCGCGCGCTTCGTCGACTCGATGCCGAGGACGGCGCCGGTCTCACCGAGGCGTTCGGCGAGGGCTCCGGCGAAGATGCCGACGCCGCAGTACAGGTCCAGGGCCATCTCGCCCTTGCGCGGCATCAGGCCCTGCATGACGGCGCGGATCAGGGTGTCGGCGGCCTGCGGGTGGACCTGCCAGAAGCCGCCCATGCCGACGCGGTAGGTGCGGCCGTCGGCGCGCTCGCGGACGAAGGGGCGGCCGTGGACGCGGTG
The DNA here is from genome assembly GCF_055564695.1 of Streptomyces sp. NPDC029014. Classification (NCBI taxonomy): domain Bacteria; kingdom Bacillati; phylum Actinomycetota; class Actinomycetes; order Kitasatosporales; family Streptomycetaceae; genus Streptomyces; species Streptomyces sp. NPDC029014. Next base: position 4,631 of record NZ_JBVHVT010000059.1, on the reverse strand, counting down.
GACGCCGCCGTCCTTCTCCTCCACGCGGAGGACGGAGACCGGCTTGTCGAGCTCGACCAGGGGGAGGCGGCCGCCGGGGCGGGGGGTCAGGACGACCTGGCGGTCGTTCGAGCCGGTCGCGGCGATGGCCTCCACCGAGGCCATCTGCGGCCACTCGCGCTTCTCGATGCCGAGTTCCGAGACGCCGGGGGCCGCGATCATGCAGTGGTCGACGGGCTCGATGTCGTGCGAGCGGTGCTTGCGCAGGCCGGCGCGGCCGTCCTCGTCCACGGCGTACTGGACGCGGGTGCGCCACTGCGGTACCTGGCCGGCCGGCAGCTTGTCGCCCTCGGCCGGGGCCACCGTGCCGTCCCAGCCGGCCTCCTCCGGGGTGAGGCCGGCGAGCCGGCGCAGCTGCTCGGCGACGACCTCGCCCTTGAGCCGGCGCTGGGCGCCCGGCTTGGCGTGCTGCCAGTCGCAGCCGCCGCACTTGCCGGGGCCGGCGTACGGGCAGGGGGCCTCGACGCGGTCCTTGGAGGCCGACAGGACCGTGACCGCGTCGGCGCGCAGGAAGCGGGAGTCCGTCTCGCCCTCGGTGACCTTGGCGACGACCTTCTCGCCCGGGAGGGCGTGGCGGACGAACAGGACGCGGCCGTCGTCGGTCCGGGCGATGCAGTGTCCGCCGTGCGCGACGGGGCCGACCTCGACCTCGTACTCCTCCCCGACCAGTGACTGCTTCTCGTTCTGCTGGGTCATGGCGGGGGGTGCTCCAGGTTTCGGGTTCGGATCGGATCGGGTTCGGACCGGGTTCGGATGCCCGTGTGCCGCTGTCAACGCGAACGGCCGGACGGCCGACCCACCAGTCTACGTGGATCCCGTCCGGCCGTTCGCCACGGACTGCTACTGCTTCGCCGCGGTCTTCGTCGTGCGCGGCGTGTCCACCGGTCCGCGGCGCACCGCACCCGGGGCGTTCCACTCCTGGCGCTTCTTCGCCCGCCGCTTCGCGACCTCGGAGGACTGCAGCTGGTACGGGACGGACGTGACCATGACGCCCGGCGTGAACAGCAGGCGGCCCTTGAGCCGGAGCGCGCTCTGGTTGTGCAGCAGGTGCTCGTACCAGCGTCCGACGACGTACTCCGGGATGTACACGCTGACGGCGTCGCGCGGGTTCTCGCTGCGCAGGCCCTTCACGTACTCGACCACCGGGCGGGTGATCTCGCGGTACGGGGAGTCCAGGATCTTGAGCGGGACGTTGATCCCCCGCCGCTCCCACTCGGCCCGCAGGGCCTTGGTCTCGGCCGGGTCGACGCTGATGCTGAGCGCCTCGAGGGTGTCGGAGCGGGTCAGCTTGGCGAAGGCCAGGGCGCGCAGCGTGGGCTTGTGGACCTTGGAGACCAGGACGATCGAGTGGACGCGGGAGGGGCGGACGCTGTCCTCGCTCGGCCCCTCGGCCGCGGCGATCTCGTCGGAGACCCGGTCGTAGTGCTTCCGGATCGCGGTCATCGTGCCGTAGAAGATCAGCATGCCGAGCAGGGCGACCCATGCGCCGTGCGTGAACTTCGTGGCGAGGACGACGACCAGGACCAGGCCGGTGAAGATCGCGCCGAAGGTGTTGATCGCGCGGGAGCGGATCATGCGGTTGCGCGCGGACCTGTCGCGTTCGGCCCTCAGGTGCCGGTTCCAGTGCCGGACCATGCCGATCTGGCTGAGCGTGAAGGAGACGAACACGCCGACGATGTAGAGCTGGATCAGCTTGGTGGAGTCGGCGTCGTAGATCCACACGAGCAGCATGGCGGCACCGGCCAGCAGCACGATGCCGTTGGAGAACGCGAGCCGGTCGCCGCGGGTGTGCAGCTGGCGCGGCAGGTAGCGGTCCTGGGCGAGGATCGAGCCGAGCAGCGGGAAGCCGTTGTACGCGGTGTTGGCGGCCAGGAACAGCACGAGCGCGGTGGCGGTCGCCAGGATGACGAACGCGAGGCTGCCGTTGCCGAAGACGGCCTCGGCCACCTGGGAGATCACCGGGTGCTGGACGAAGCCGGGGCCGACGGGGACGCCGTTGTCGAGCAGGTTGGTGGCGGGCGACTCGGCCATGCGCACGTCGGTGGCCATGGCCAGCCCGATGATCCCGCAGAACATGGTGACCGCGAGGAGGCCCATGAGGGCCAGCGTGGAGGCGGCGTTCTTGCTCTTGGGCTTGCGGAAGGCGGGCACGCCGTTGCTGATCGCCTCGACACCGGTCAGGGCGGCACAGCCGGAGGAGAAGGCCCGCAGGAGCAGGAAGACCAGGGCGAATCCGGCCAGTCCCTGGTGCTCGGGTTTGATCTCCAGGTGGGCGGTGGGGGCCTCCATGGTGTCGCCGACGACGAGACCGCGCCAGGCACCCCAGATGATCATTGCGAAGACGGCGCCGACGAACACATACGTCGGGATGGCGAAGAGCTTCCCGGATTCCTTCACACCGCGCAGATTCATCAGCGTGAGCAGAAGAATCATGACGATCGCCGAGAGCACCTTGTGCTCGATCACGAAATCCACGGCGGAGCCGAGATTCTCCACACCGGAGGAGATCGACACGGCCACGGTCAGCACGTAGTCGACGAGCAGGGCGCTCGCGACGGTGAGGCCGGCCTTCGGGCCGAGGTTGGTGTTGGCGACCTCGTAGTCGCCGCCGCCGCTGGGGTAGGCGTGGACGTTCTGCCGGTACGAGGCGACCACGGTGAACATCAGCACGACGACCGCGGCGGCGATCCAGGGGCTGAACTGGTACGCCGACACGCCCGCGATGGACAGAACGAGCAGGACCTCGCCGGGGGCATATGCCACCGAGGAGAGCGGGTCGGACGCGAAGACGGGGAGGGCGATCCGCTTCGGGAGGAGTGTTTCCCCGAGGCGGTCGCTTCGCAGCGCCCGGCCGATCAGGATCCGTTTGGGCAGGTCGGTCAGTTTGGACACGGAGAGGATCGTAAGCGTTCGAAATCGGGGTGACGAACCCCCCGCCGGTATTCCGGTGCAATGAACCTCGGATGCGCCGGTGATGCGCCCGGGAAGCAGCTGCGATGCGCTGCGACGGGCGACCACCCGTGTGTAGCTTGGGCGGTGGTCTGAGACCCTGTTAAGCCAGAGCATGTAAAGAGGCTGCAAACCAGCGAGCGCTGACAGCCGGAAGGACGGCCGTGCACATCGTCATTATGGGATGCGGAAGGGTGGGCTCCGCCCTCGCGCAGACCTTGGAACAGCAGGGGCATACGGTCGCGGTGATCGACCAGGACCCCACCGCATTCCGTCGGCTGGGAGCCGGGTTCGGCGGCCGCCGGGTCACCGGGGTCGGCTTCGACCAGGACACGCTGCGCGAGGCCGGAATCGAGGACGCGGGCGCCTTCGCCGCGGTCAGCAGTGGTGACAATTCCAACATCATCGCCGCCCGCGTGGCCCGCGAGATGTTCGGCGTCGAGAACGTCGCCGCCCGCATCTACGACCCCCGGCGCGCCGAGGTCTACCAGCGCCTCGGCATCCCCACCGTGGCCACCGTGCGGTGGACCGCCGACCAGATGCTGCGCCGCCTCCTGCCTTCCGGCGCGGAGCCGCTGTGGCGCGACCCGAGCGGCGGGGTGCAGCTCGCGGAGGTGCACACCGCCTCGGCCTGGATCGGGCACAAGGTGAGCAAGCTGCAGGAGGAGACGGGGGTGCGCGTGGCATTTCTCACCCGCCTGGGCGAGGCCATGCTCCCGACGTCGCAGACGGTCCTGCAGGAGGGCGACCTCGTCCACGTGATGATGCGCACGGACGAGATCGACAAGGTCGAGGCGGCCTTCGCCGAGGGCCCCGAGGAGGCACACGCATGAGGGTCGCGATCGCCGGAGCCGGCGCGGTGGGCCGTTCCATCGCGGGCGAGCTGCTGGAGAACGGGCACGAGGTGCTCCTCGTCGACAAGGCCCCGACCGCCATCTCGGTGGAGCGGGTGCCGCAGGCCGAGTGGCTGCTGGCCGACGCCTGCGAGATCACCTCGCTGGACGAGGCGGCGCTCCAGCGCTGCAACGTGGTCATCGCGGCGACCGGCGACGACAAGGTCAACCTGGTCGTCTCCCTGCTGGCCAAGACCGAGTACGGGGTGCCGCGCGTCGTGGCGCGCGTGAACAACCCGAAGAACGAGTGGCTGTTCAACGAGGCCTGGGGCGTCGACGTGGCCGTCTCCACGCCGCGTCTGATGTCGGCCCTGGTCGAGGAGGCCGTCAGCGTCGGCGACCTGGTGCGGCTGCTCCGCTTCAGCCACGGCGACGCCAACCTGGTCGAGCTGACCCTGCCCGCGGAGTCCCCGGTCGCCGGCACCCAGATCAGCGAGATCAGCTGGCCCGAGGACACCTCGCTGGTCACGATCATCCGCGGCAACCGGGTCCTGACCCCGCACGCGGAGGAGACCCTGGAGCCGGGCGACGAGCTGCTGTTCGTGGCCGCCCAGGCCCGCGAGGGCCAGCTGGAGGACCTGCTCCAGGCCCCTCGGCAGTAGGCCGGGCAGGAACGAGTGCGAAGGGGGGGGGAGGCGAGCGGGCGCCCGCCCCCTCGCGTGGTCCGGGGGGGTTTCCCCAACCACTGGGACCTTCCGGTCTCCCGCCCCCTCCAGGTTCCCCGCCCCCCCCAAGCCCCCGGGCCCCCAG
>NZ_JBVHVT010000058.1:50505-58721 GCF_055564695.1 Streptomyces sp. NPDC029014 | reverse complement strand
ATCATCCGCGACCTCGACCTGCTGCGCCCGATCTACGCCCAGACCGCCGCCTACGGCCACTTCGGCCGCGAGCTGCCGGACTTCACCTGGGAGCGCACCGACCGCGTCGAGGCCCTGCGCGCCGCCGCCGGCCTGTAGGGGCGCCTGCACCCGCCTGCCCGAAGGGCCCCGGACCGCCAGGTCCGGGGCCCTTCGGCGTACTCTCCGGCCGTGGACGCTCACCCGAGGATGACGGCGCTGATCGAATCGGCCTGGAAGGAGCTGGCGGGCCCGGACACGGGCTGCCGGGACCTCTGCCTCGAACGCGTCGGCGACGTTCTGGAGACGGGCCGGCTGGCGCAGGAGGACGCCGAGCGAGTGGTCGAGCGCCTCGTCCCGGTCGCACTCTTCGACGAGGGCTTCCCGGTACGGGAGTCCGCTCTGAACGCCGTCTGTACGGCCGCCATGCGGTACGAGCTGTCCTACCGGGTGGTGGAGCCGCTCGCCGACGGGGCGGACGGTATCGAACCCCCGCTCCTGGACTACGTCCTGGCCACCTTGGGCGCCACCCACGACGAGGCGGCACTGCCGACCGTCGAGCGGTTCCTCGGCCATGCGCACCCCAGGGTGCGCGAGGAAGCGGCGCAGGCAGCGCAGGAGCTGCGCTGGTGCCCGGAGAGGGCGAAGGCCGCGCACCGTGCCGACGCCGCCCGACAGGGAGCTGCGCAGACGGACCAGCCGTGCTGCCCAGGGGCGAACCCCCGTCGCCGGCGGAGGCCTCGGGAGCGGGCATCGGGGGCCGACGTTGTCGGTGGGCTTTGGTAAGAATGCGGTGTGAGCAGCGAGAACGAGGCCGGCAGGCGGGGCGGGGACCAGGATCCCGGCGGCCCGCCGGAGCAGCTCGCGCTCATCCGGGAGATGGTCGCCGAAGCGAAGGCCAAGGCCCCCAAGGCCAAGCCGCGCACCTGGCGGGGCGCGGCCCTGGCCCACGACCTGCCGATCGCCCGGGTCCTCGTCAACAAGGGCGTCCTCCACCTCGACCAGCTCTGGGACTACGCCGTCCCCGAAGAACTCTCCGAGGCCGCGCAGCCCGGCGTCCGCGTCCGCGTCCGCTTCGGCGCCGGCTCCCACCACGTCCACGGCGGGCGCCGTGAGGGCGGCCGGCTGATCGACGGGTTCATCGTCGAGCGGCGCGCCGAGTCCGACTACAGCGGGGCGCTGGCCGCCCTGGCCCACGTCGTCTCGCCCGAGGTCGTCCTCACCCCCGGCCTGCTCGCCCTCGCCCGGGCCGTTGCCGACCGGTACGCCGGCAGCCTCGCCGACGTCCTCCAGCTCGCCCTGCCCCCGCGCAACGCCCGCGCCGAAGCCAAGCCCTCCCCGGCGCCGCTGCCCCCGCCCGCAGCCCCCGACCCCGGCGGCTGGACCCGCTACGGCGCCGGACCCGCCTTCCTGCGGTCCCTCGCCGCCGGCGGCATCCCGCGCGCCGTCTGGACGGCCCTGCCCGGCCCCGGCTGGGCCGACGAGCTCGCCCGGGCCATCGCGGCCACCCTCGCCTCCGGCCGCGGCGCCCTCGCCGTACTGCCCGACGGGCGCACCGCCGCCCGCGTCGACGCCGCGCTCACCGCCCTGCTCGGCGAGGGGCGGCACGCCCTGCTGACCGCCGAGTCCGGCCCCGAGAAGCGCTACCGGGAATGGCTCGCCGTCCACCGCGGCTCCGTACGCGCCGTCGTCGGCACCCGGGCCGCGATGTTCGCCCCCGTACGGGACCTCGGACTCGTCGCCGTCTGGGACGACGGGGACTCCAGCCACAGCGACGACCGCGCCCCCTTCCCGCACGTCCGCGAGGTGCTGGAGCTGCGCGCCGTCAGCGAGGGCTGCGGATTCCTCGCCGGCAGCACCAGCTGCACCGTCGAAGCCGCCCAGCTCGTCGCGTCGGGCTGGGCCCGGCCCCTGACCGCGGACCGCGACACGGTCCGGGCCTGCGCCCCCCGCATCCGCACCGTCGGCGACGAACTCCTCGCCCGGGACGAGGCGGCCCGCGCCGCCCGCCTGCCCTCCCTGGCCTGGGAGACCGTCCGGGACGGGCTGAAGACCGGCCCCGTCCTCGTCCAGGTCCCGCGGCGCGGCTACGTCCCCCGGCTGGCCTGCGAACGCTGCCGCACCCCCGCCCGCTGCCGGGCCTGCGCGGGCCCGCTGGAGGCCCCCGACGCGCGGGACCTCACCTGCGGGTGGTGCGGGCGGCCCGAGCCGTCCTGGCACTGCGAGGAGTGCGGCTCGTTCCGGCTGCGCGCCCAGGTCGTGGGCGCCCGACGGACCGCCGAGGAACTGGGGCGGGCGTTCCCGGCCGTGCCCGTACGGACCTCCGGGCGCGACCACGTCCTGGACGAGGTGCCCGACCGGCCCGCGCTGGTGGTGTCCACCCCCGGCGCCGAACCCGTCGCGGCCGGCGTCGGGTACGCGGCCGCGCTGCTCCTGGACGGCTGGGCCATGCTGACCCGGCCCGACCTGCGGGCCGGCGAGGAGGCGCTGCGGCGGTGGATCGCGGCCGCCTCCCTGGTGCGCAGCGAGGGGCAGGTCGTGGTGGTCGCCGAACCGACGCTGCGGCCGGTCCAGGCCCTGGTGCGCTGGGACCCGGTGGGCCACGCGGTGCGGGAGCTCGCGGAGCGGGCCGAGCTCGGCTTCCCGCCGGTGTCCCGGATGGCCGCCGTCGTCGGGCGGGGCGAGGCGGTGGAGTCCTTCCTGGCGGGCGCCGCCCTGCCGGCGGACGCCGAGGTGCTGGGCCCCGTACCGCTGCCGGGGCGCCGCGGGGAACCGTCCCCCGGGGAGCGGGCCCTGGTCCGGGTGCCGCCGGGCAGCGGGGCCGCGCTGGCCGCCGCGCTCAAGGCCGCCCAGGCGGCGCGGATGGCGCGGGGGGTGCCGGCCGCGGAGGCGGTCCGGGTCCGGATCGACCCGCTGGACATCGGCTGACGGGCCGAGGGGGGGCAGCGGGCCGTGGCCGGTGGTCGGCGTGTGGTGGCCGCTGTTCGGTGGTCGGTGGTCGGTGGTCGGTGGGCGACCGGTGCGGTCGACGCCGCGGTCCGATGCATTTCAGTCCGCCGTGGTCCGAGCGCCGTGGTCCGACCGCTGGGGTCCGACTGCTGCGGTCCGGGTCCGATTGCTGAGCGCCGAGCGCCACTGTGCGGCCGAACGCCCCCGGTCGGCGGGGCCGGCGGGGGCGTTGCGGTCACGGTGTCAGCGCACCGGCCGGCGGGGGTCGGCGTCCCGCGGCGGGCGTCGCGGGGTCAGCCGTTCCGGGGGCCGGGCAGGGCCGCCGGGCGGGATCCGGCCCCGGCCGCCTGGGTCTCCTCGCGCACCGGCTGGGGCGGCACCGAGCGGGCCGCCGGGACCGTGGGCAGCGGCCCGAGGGTCCGCGTCGCGGTGCCCTCGGCCAGCGGCTCGGCCGCCTCGGCGGCCTGTGCCCGCCGTGCGCCGTACCGCCGGTGCACGGCCTGCTTGGTGACGCCGAGCGCCGAGCCGACCGCGTCCCACGAGAAGCCGAGCGAGCGGTCGAAGTCCACCGCCGCGGTGACCAGCGTCTCGACGCTGTCCCGCAGTTCCTGCGCGAGCCGGACGGTGGGGGCGGGCGCGCGCCCGTAGACGACGAAACCCGTGGAGGGACCGGAGCGGCGGGGGCGGTAGACATTGCCCAGCTGAGCGGTGAGCGTGCGCAGCGCATCCACCTGCCGGCGGACCCGCTCGATGTCCCGCACCAACAGGTGAAGACTGGCCCGCGCTTGGGCGTCGTGGGTGGCGTGGTCGGCCATGAAGAAGCCTCTCGAACCGGTGCTGAAGAGCGGACAGGGCCGCAGACACCGATCTTGCGCGGCCCGGTTTCGGTCAATCTCTCTTGACCAACGCGCCACCCGTGGAGGAAGTCACGCTTCGGGGGCGTGTCGGCATATGCGAGAGGCGCGCGTGTGTACGTACGCCCCCTGAGCGGCCGGATCGCGGCCCGAGCGGGTTCCCTCCGGGTCCGCCCCATAGACTGGTGCGCTGCTGACTAGCCGAGATCGCGAGCGAGAATAGCGAGGTAGACCCCCAGTGAAGCTCGTCTTCGCAGGCACCCCCGAGGTCGCCGTGCCCGCCCTGGACGCCCTGATCGCCTCCGGGCGGCACGAGGTCGCGGCCGTCGTCACCCGGCCCGACGCCCCGGCCGGCCGCGGCCGCCGGCTCGTCGCCAGCCCGGTCGCCGAGCGCGCCGAGGAGGCCGGCATCGAGGTCCTCAAGCCGGAGCGGCCGCGCGACCCGGCGTTCCAGGCCCGGCTGCGCGAGATCGCCCCGGACTGCTGCCCGGTCGTCGCCTACGGCGCGATCATCCCCAAGAGCGCCCTCGAGATCCCCCGCCACGGGTGGGTCAACCTGCACTTCTCGCTGCTCCCGGCCTGGCGCGGGGCCGCGCCCGTCCAGCACTCCATCATGGCGGGGGACCAGGTCACCGGCGCCTCCACGTTCCGCATCGAGGAGGGCCTCGACACCGGACCGGTCTACGGGGTCCTGACCGAGGAGGTCCGGCCCACCGACACCAGCGGTGACCTGCTGACCCGCCTCGCCTTCGCCGGCGCCGGGCTGCTCGCCGCCACCATGGACGGGATCGAGGACGGCACCCTGCGGGCCGTCGAGCAGCCCGCGGACGGGGTCTCCATCGCGCCCAAGATCACCGTCGAGGACGCGCGCGTCGACTGGACGGCGCCGGCGATGCGTGCCGACCGCGTCGTCCGCGGCTGCACCCCCGCGCCCGGCGCCTGGACCGTGTTCCGCGGCGAGCGACTCAAGATCATTTCGGTGGGCATGGTGCCGGACCGCACGGACCTGGCGCCCGGCGCACTGGCCCCGGCCAAGAACAACGTCTACGTCGGCACCGGCTCGCACGCCGTGGAGCTGCTCTGGGTGCAGCCCCAGGGCAAGAAGCCGATGCGCGGCGCCGACTGGGCGCGCGGCGTCCGCATCGCCGCGGGCGAGCAGCTCGCGACGGCGTAACCTGAACCCCGGACGCCCATTTCACCCCGTATATCCATTTTCCGGAGCACCTTTCACGTGAGCGAACAGCCCCGCCGTCGTCCCGCCGCCCCCGGCGGCAAGCAGCCCAAGCCGTACCGCCGGCCCAAGAAGGACCCGGTCCGGATCCTGGCCTTCGAGGCGCTGCGGGCGGTGGACGAACGCGACGCGTACGCCAACCTCGTCCTGCCGCCCCTGCTGCGCAAGGCCCGCCAGAACGAGAACTTCGAGGCCCGGGACGCCGCACTGGCCACCGAGCTCGTGTACGGGACGCTGCGGCGGCAGGGCACGTACGACGCGATCATCAGCGCCTGCATCGACCGCCCGCTGCGCGAGGTCGACCCGCCGGTGCTCGACGTCCTCTCGCTCGGCGCGCACCAGCTCCTCGGCACCCGCATCCCGACCCACGCGGCGGTCTCGGCGAGCGTCGAACTGGCCCGCGTGGTGCTGGGCGACGGCCGCGCCAAGTTCGTCAACGCCGTCCTGCGCAAGATCGCCGCGCATGACCTCGACGCCTGGCTGGAGCGGGTGGCCCCGCCGTACGAGGACGACGCCGAAGAACACCTCGCCGTGTACCACTCCCACCCGCGCTGGGTGGTCAGCGCCCTGTGGGACGCCCTCGGCGGCGGGCGGGCCGGGATCGAGGACCTGCTGGAAGCCGACAACGAGCGCCCCGAGGTCACGCTCGTCGCCCGGCCCGGCCGCTCCACCCCCGAGGAACTGACGGCCGCGGTCGGCGAGGGCGCGGCCCTGCCCGGCCGCTGGTCCCCGTACGCCGTCCGGATGGCCGAGGGCGGCGAGCCCGGCGCCCTGGAGGCGGTGCGCGAGGGGCGCGCCGGCGTCCAGGACGAGGGCAGCCAGCTCGTGGCGATGGCCCTGGCGGCCGTCCCCGTCGAGGGCCGCGACGAGCGCTGGCTCGACGGCTGCGCCGGCCCGGGCGGCAAGGCCGCCCTGCTCGGCGCGCTCGCAGCGCAGCGCGGCGCCTTCCTGCTCGCCTCCGAGAAGCAGCCGCACCGGGCCGGCCTCGTCGAGCGGGCCCTGTCCGGCAACCCGGGCCCCTACCAGGTCATCGCCGCCGACGGCACCCGCCCGGCCTGGCTGCCGGGCTCCTTCGACCGGGTCCTGATGGACGTGCCGTGCTCGGGGCTGGGCGCCCTGCGCCGCCGCCCCGAGGCGCGGTGGCGGCGCCGGCCGCAGGACCTGGAGGGCTTCGCGCCGCTGCAGCGCGCCCTGCTGCGGGAGGCGCTGGACGCGGTGCGGGTCGGGGGCGTCGTGGGCTACGCGACGTGCTCGCCGCACCTGGCGGAGACACGGGTCGTCGTGGACGACGTCCTGAAGGGCCGCGGCGCAGCCGCCCGCCCGATCTCGGCCGAACTCATCGACGCCCGCCCGTACATGCAGGGCGTCCCGGGCCTCGGCGAGGGCCCCGACGTCCAGCTCTGGCCCCACCTCCACGGCACGGACGCGATGTACCTGGCCCTGCTGCGCCGCACGGCGTAGGGGCGGGGGGCTGCGGGTAGGGCGGGAGCAGGAGGCACGGCGGGGGCTGCGGTGACGCGGGTGCGCGGGGCCGGGGCTGAGCGGCTGGGCGGGGGCGTGGGCACGGGGATGCCCGCACCCGGGGTCGGGGCGGTTGGCCGTGGCGGAGCGAGCGGAATGCACGCACCCGGGGTCGGGGGAGGCTGGCCTGTATCCCGGAAGGCGGGATGCCCGCACCCGGGGTCGGAGGCGTATCCGGGGGCTTCCCGGCAGCCCATTGTCCTTCCGGTGCGGGCCGGCCAGTCAAGGGCGCTCCTTCGTCGCGTCGCTGCGCGATGGCCTCCGGCCACCCTTGACAGACCGACCCACCCCGGAATGCCAAAGAGCTGCCGGGAAGCCCCCGAAGGATGGCCAGGGGGCACGAGAGGCAGAAGCGGCCCTCGTCAGGGCAGCAGGCCCTGACTCCGCCTCGCGGCATCCCAGCCACCCGGGACCGCCAGTTCCCGGCCCCGTCGGACAGGCGGGCACCAAAAGCGGCTTCCCAAGCCCGTAGCGGGGCCCCGCGGGAGCAATGGGCGCCCAACCTGCCGGAAATGTTGACGACAAGCCCATCCAACCCCCCAACGCCCCAGATCGCTACGCGCTCCTCTCAGCTCAGCGACCGACCGCCGCCTGGGGCAGGTGGGCGCCTCAAATCGCTGCGCGCTTTTCATTTCTCGGCGGCTGACGGCAGCCCGGGGCTGGTGGGCGCCTCAAATCGCTGCGCGCTTTTCATTTCTCGGCGGCTGACGGCAGCCCGGGGCTGGTGGGCGCGGCAGGTCGCTGCGCGCGCTCCCCATTTCGCGGCGGCCGACCGGCCTCGGCGAGGTTCTCGCGGACGATGCCGTGCACCATGCGCGTTTGGGGCTTGGAGGCGCATCGGGCCGTCGTGCGCTGCGGTGGGATCGGCGGCTGATCTGGCGCCCGGGTCCTTACGGTGGTCGGTTGCTGAGCTGCGGTGGGAGCCGGTGTGGTGCTCTGTCGCCGACGCTGAGAAGGTCGCCAGTTGCTGGGAGAGCGCGTAGCGCTCTGACGCCCAGCCAGCCTGCCCTCGGATGGCCTATGCGCGTCGGGCAGCGTCAATTTCGGCTGCCAGTAAGGCCATCGAGCGCAGGTCCGTGAAGTACTTCGCCGCGTACTTGTGGCCGCCCATGGACGGGTCCGCCCCGGGCGGTGGTCGGTCGCTGAGATGAGGAGAGCGTGTAGCGATTTAAGGCGCCTACCAGCCCCAGGCGGCCGTCGGTCGCCGAGGAATGAGGAGCGCGTAGCGATCTGGGGCGTTGGCGGGGGCTGGATGGGCTTGTCGTCAACATTTCCGGCAGGTTGGGCGCCCATCGCTCCCGCGCGGCTCGGATACGGGGCTTGGGGGCGTCTTTTGGTGCCTGCCTGCCTGGGACAGGGCGGGACCTGGCGGTCCCGGCTGCTTGGGATGCTGCGGGGCGGAGCCGGGGCGCGCTGCTCTGGCGAGGGCCGTTTCTGGTTGTCGTGCCCCCTGGCCATCCTTCGGGGGTTTCCCGGTAGCTCTTTGGCGTTTCGGGGTGGGTCGGTCTGTCAGGGGTGGAGCGTAGCGACATCGCGTAGCGACGCGACGAAGGAGCGCCCTTGACGGGCCGGCCCGCACCGAAAGGACAATGGGCTACCGGGAAGCCCCCGGATGCTCCTCCGACCCCGGGTGCGGGCATCCT
>NZ_JBVHVT010000058.1:0-50411 GCF_055564695.1 Streptomyces sp. NPDC029014 | reverse complement strand
CGTCCTGCCGTCCTGCCGTCCTGCCGTCCTGCCGTCCTGCCGTCCTGCCGTCCTGCCGTCCTGCCGTCCTGCCGTCCTGCCGTCCTGCCGTCCTGCCGTCCTGCCGTCCCGCCTTCCCGCCGTCCCGCCTTCCGGGTACCGGCCGTCCACGGCCGCGTCTGCAGACGCATCCGCCGGCGATTCCGTGGCCACCGCCAGGTGCGGATCCATGGCCGGCGAGGGGTTCGGTGGCGTGGGCCGGCCTAAAAGGTGGGTCGTTTCCGTCGGGTGGGCGGCGGAGGAAGCGTCCGTCGGGAGTGGGGTGTCATGTACGGAACCGTGGTGGAGGCCCATACCGAAGGACAGGTTAATTGATCTCCGCATGCCGTTAAGCGATGCTACTGCGATGTCGAGATGCGGGGTCGTGGCCAGAAGTGCGCGGAGGCATGGCAGGCTTGGGTCATGGCCGCTCAGATTTCTCCCAGCATCCTGTCCGCCGACTTCGCACGCCTTGCCGAGGAGGCCAAGGCCGTCGAGGGCGCCGACTGGCTGCACGTCGACGTCATGGACAACCATTTCGTCCCGAACCTCACCCTCGGCGTGCCCGTCGTGGAGTCCCTGAGCCGGGCCACCGACACGCCGCTCGACCTGCACCTGATGATCGAGAACCCGGACCGCTGGGCGCCGCAGTACGTCGAGGCCGGCGCCGGCTCCATCACCTTCCACGCCGAGGCCGCCGCCGCGCCCGTCCGTCTCGCGCGCGAGATCCGGGCCAAGGGCGCCCGGGCGGCCATGGCGCTCAAGCCGGCCACGCCGATCGAGCAGTACGAGGACATCCTCCCCGAGCTCGACATGCTGCTGATCATGACGGTCGAGCCGGGCTTCGGCGGCCAGGCGTTCCTGGACATCATGCTCCCCAAGATCCGCCGCACCCGGGAGCTGATCACCAAGCACGGTCTGGACATGTGGCTCCAGGTCGACGGCGGGGTTTCGGCCACGACCATCGAGCGGTGCGCGGAGGCGGGCGCCGACGTGTTCGTGGCGGGCAGCGCGGTCTACGGGGCGGTCGACCCGGCGGCTGCCGTCCGTACGCTGCGCGAGCAGGCGGACGTGGCGATCGCCGCGGCCCCCTGGGTGTGCGACCACTGAGGTCATTGGGGCTGCGGAAACAACAAAATCAAGGGTTGGTGGACGGCTCGGTGAACGGGAGCTGTCCAGGCTGATCAACGGCCGTCGGATCTGACAGGATGAACGACGAGTCGAGAGTGTGAACAGCAGTGAGGAGATCGCGGTGTCTGGTGTGTCGGCGGGACGCTCAGCCCTGCGGATGGGACCCGCGGAGCTGGTGCAGGCGGCGGCCATGGCCCGCCGCTTCTACCTGGAGGGCAAGTCCAAGATCCAGATCGCCGAGGAGTTCGGCGTGAGCCGCTTCAAGGTGGCCCGGGTCCTGGAGACCGCCCTTGAACGCGACCTCGTCCGCATCGAGATCCGGGTGCCGGCCGAGCTGGACGCGGAGCGCTCCGACGCGCTCCGCGCCCGTTACGGGCTGCGCCACGCGGTCGTCGTGGAGTCCCCGGCCGACACGGCCGACGACGCGCCCGACCCGGAGAACCTCGGTGCCGTCGCGGCCGACCTGCTCGGCGAGCTCGTCAGCGAGGGCGATGTCCTGGGGCTCGCCTGGGGCCGGTCGACCATCCACATGGCCGCCTCCCTGCGCCGCCTCCCGCAGTGCACCGTGGTCCAGCTCACCGGCGTGTACGACGCCGGCACGGCCGAGCGCGGGTCCGTGGAGGCCGTACGCCGCGCCGCCCAGGTCTCGGGCGGCGACGCGCACCCCATCTACGCCCCGATGCTGCTGCCCGACCCGGCGACCGCGGCCGCGCTGCGCAACCAGACGGGCATCGCGCGGGCCTTCGAGTACTTCGACAAGGTGACTGTCGCGGCGGTGTCCATCGGCTCCTGGGAGCCGGGCATCTCCACCGTCCACGACATGCTCACGGACGAGGAGCGGGCGCACTACGCCTCGCTCGGCGTCGCCGCCGAGATGTCCGCGCACCTCTTCGACAAGGACGGCCGGCGGGTCGGCCGCGACCTCGGCGAGCGGTGCATCACCGTCGAGGCGGACCGGCTGCGCCGGATCCCCGAGGTCGTGGCCATCGCGGGCGGGCTGCGCAAGGCCGCCGCGATCGGTGCGGTGCTGCGCTCCGGCCTGGTGACCAGCCTGGTCACCGACACGGCCGTCGCGGACTACCTGCTGACCGAGTCGGCTCCGGGCCTGCGGCCGGCGCTGGACCGGGCCGACCCGGACGAGTGAGCCGCGGTCCGGCCGCGGTGCCCGCGGTGCGCGGGTGAACGGTCCTTTTTGACACGATCGGGGCATGATTTTCCGGACCGTGCCCCGATCACTGCTGCCGCCCCCACTTCCGCGCCCGCTTCGCAGCCTCGGCCGGCTGCTGGGGGTCGCGTTGCTCTGCCTGGCGCTCGCCGCGTGCGGCGGGGCCGGCGGTGGGCCGTCCGCCGACGACGGAACGCGGGCCGGCGCGCGGGTCAGTGCGCCCGCCTGGGCCGCGGGCATGGCGACCGTACGGGCCGAGGAGCTGCCGCGGCAGGCGCGCGACGTGCTCGCGCTGATCGACGAGGGCGGGCCGTACCCGTACCGGCAGGACGGGACCGTGTTCGGGAACTTCGAGAAGGTGCTGCCGCGGCAGGAGCGCGGCTACTACCACGAGTACACGGTGAAGACGCCCGGGGAGCGCGATCGCGGGTCGCGGCGGATCGTGACCGGGCGGGGCGGGGAGTTGTACTACACCGACGACCACTACGACTCGTTCAAGGCGGTTCTTCGATGACGACGGACCCGGGTTCGCAACCACACCCCCATTCGCACCCGCATCCGCATCCGCTCGACCCTGCCTTGGCTGCCGCCGAGGCGGCGGGGTGGGCGGTCGTACGGCTCGACCTCGACGGCGTACGGACGAAGGCGCGGCTGATGGACGCGTGCGCGGAGGCGTTCCGGCTGCCCGAGTGGTTCGGGCGGAACTGGGACGCGCTGGCGGACTGCCTGAGGGACCTGTCCTGGCTGCCGGTGCCGGGGGGAGCCGGCGTGGGGCGGCTGGTGGTGGTGACGGGGTGGCGTGAGCTGGGGGAGGCGCGGCCGGGGGACTGGGGTGTGCTGCGGGAGGTGTTGGACGAGGCCAGTGCCTACTGGGGGGCCGTGGAGGGTGGGCCGGCGCTGGAGGTGGTGGTGGCCGCTGCGCGGGCGTAGTTCCCCTCCCCGCCCCTTCCCGAAACCGGGGCTCCGCCCCGGACCCGGAGCCCGACGCGGGAGCTCCGCCCGCTGCACCCCCGCGCCTCGAACGCCGACGGGGCTGGGGGGGTTGGGGAGGGAGGCTCGAACGTGGGCGGGGCTGGAGGCTGGGGGAGCAGGACTCGAACGCCGGCGGGGCCGGGAAGCGGTGAACCCCCGGCGGGAGCGGCTCGGGCCGGATCCGCCGGGGGTTCAGGGTGTGCCTACGTCCGGTTTCAGGACTTCGGGATCCACGGAGGGGTCTGGCCCCACGACCAGACCGGGATCTCGGCCGCGTCCACCGGGGGCGGGTTGGGCCCCGAGTAGATCAGGGCCATGCGGGTGCCCCACTCGATGTAGTACGCGAACACGGCGCGGAACTCCGGGTCCGTCGGGAGGCCGACCTCGTCGGCGGTGTCCATCAGCAGGTCCACCCAGCGGCGGCGCTGCCGCTCGGTGATGCCGCGGCCCAGGTGCTTGGTGGCCATGTGCTGGTGGCCGCCGTGGTGGGCCGTGTAGTCGGCCGGGCCGCCGAAGACCTCCGCCAGCCAGACCGCGACGTGCTGGGGGTGCTCCGCGTCCATGCCGGCGAAGACGGGGGCGAGGATCTCGTCCTGCAGGGCGTGGCCGTAGAAGGCCTCCGTGAGGCGGTTCATCGCCTCCTCCCCGCCCATCCACTCGTAGATGGTGGGGGTGGTGCCGGGTGTGGGGGTGGTGCTCATGACGGGGACGAGGCCTTTCCTGGGCCGGCCACGTCGGTGACGCGGTAGTGCTGCATCTCCTCGATGGCCTTCACGTACGGGCGGATCGCGTTGAAGAACGCCGGGAAGTGCTCGCCCTTGCGGAATCCGTTCAGGTGGGCGTCGACCGAGGTCCAGCGGATGCGGAGGATGTAGCGCTCGCGGTCGTTCTCCTCCTCGCAGCGCGTGAGCTCGTAGTCGATGCACTGGGGTGAGGCGGCCAGGGACTCGGCGGCCTGCCGGTACGAGTCCTCGAAGGCCTGCTGGTCGTCCAATGCGATCCGGTAGCGGATGTATTCGACGGTGGTGGTCATGCTGCCTGCCTCTCCCTGGGTCGGGACGTCTGGCGTCGGGCGTCGGTCGCGGCCAAGCCTTGCGCGATCATGCCGCGACGCGGGGCCCTTTCGTCATTCCGACCCAGACTTCTGGGAGTCGGCGTCGGCGTCGGCGTCGGGCGTCCGGTCCGGGCCCGCCTCGCGGACCTCGCGGACCTTGGCCAGGGAGTCGCGGAGCTCGGTCAGCCACTCGTCCGTGTTGCGCCCGACCAGGCGGACGCACCAGGCGAGGGCGTCGGCCCGGCTGCGGGCCACTCCGCCTTCGACCAGGGTGTCGAGGACCTGGCGTTCCGGCTGGCGCAGGCGCGTCATCACCGGGACCGCCAGGTGGGTGAACAGGATGCGGTCGTCTCCGGACTGGACGGCCCAGGCGACCTTGCGGCGGTAGAGCTCCTCCGCCTCGCCGGCCACCTCCATGCGCTGGTGGCGCGTGCGCTCGCGGAACGCCTTGACCGACTCGTTGGCCGGGAGGGTGCCGACGACCGTGATCTCCTCGCGGTCGACCGCCACCTCGACCAGGGACTCGTAGACGTCCACCGGAAGGCGGTCCGCGAACCAGGTGCGCAGCTGCTCGCTCTGCTCGGATGTAATCATGTAATCGACGTTGCATCCGAAGCATGCTTGATCGCAAGGGGTTCGCGGTCGCTCCCGCCTCCTGTTCGCTCTCAGCCCATCGGCATGCTCGGCCGCTTCCCCGTCCGGGTCACCGCCGTCAGCCCATCGAGCGGTACCGGTGGATCAGCGAGACCGCCATCGCCCCCTCGCCCACGCCCGACGCCACCCGCTTCACCGAGTGGGCCCGGACGTCGCCGGCCGCGAAGACCCCCGGGACGCTGGTCTCCAAGGGGTACGGGGCCCGCTCCAGGCTCCACTCGGCCGGGAGCTCGCCGCCGTTGGCGACCAGGTCGGAGCCGGTGAGGACGAAGCCGTACTCGTCGCGCTCGACCACGCCCGACAGCCAGTCCGTGTGCGGGCGCGCACCGATGAAGGTGAACATGAAGCGGGCCGGGACCTCGGTGTCCTCGCCGGTCGCCGCGTCGTGCAGGGTCAGCTTCTCCAGGTGCTCGCCGCCGTCCAGCCGGACCACCGTCGTGCGGACCTTCACCTCGATGTTCGGGGTGCGTTCGATCTCGTCGATCAGGTAGCGGGACATGCTCGCGTCCAGGGAGTCCGCCCGCACCAGCACCGTGACCCGGGCCGCGTACTTCGCGAAGTGGACCGCCGCCTGGCCGGCCGAGTTCGCCCCGCCCACGATGTACACGTGCTGCGAGATGCAGGCCGAGCTCTCGGTGGTGGCCGCCCCGTAGTACAGGCCGGCGCCCTCGAAGCGCTCCGCGCCCGGCGCCTGGAGGCGGTTGTACGAGACCCCGGTCGCCAGCAGCACCGTCTCGGCGCTGATCTCTGTACCGTCGGACAGCGTGAGGATCTTCGCGGGGTCGTCCCGGGTCAGGGAGACCACCTCCACCGGGTGCAGGATCTCGGCGCCGAACCGGGAGGCCTGGATGGTGGCCCGGCGCGTCAGGTCGCCGCCCGACAGGCCCGAGGGGAAGCCGAGGTAGTTCTCGATCAGGCTGGAGGTGCCGGCCTGGCCGCCCGGGGCGCGGGAGTCCAGCATCAGCGTGGACAGGCCCTCGGAGGCCGCGTACACCCCGGCCGCGAGGCCCGCCGGGCCCGCTCCGACGATGACGCACTCGTAGTGCGGGCGGGAGGCGGTGGTCGCCAGGCCGAGGCGGCGGGCGAGCTCGGTGTCGCTCGGGGCGGAGAGCACCGAGCCGTCCGGGAAGCGGACGAGGGGCAGGGTCGCGTCGGGCTGGGCCGCGATGAGGGTCAGCGCCTCCGGGTCCCGCTCGACGTTGAGGAAGCGGAACGGCTGGCCGTTGCGGGTGAAGAAGTCGCGGACGGCGTGCGTGCCGGGGGCGACGAGGTGGCCGGCGACGATGATGCCGTCGTACGCGGGGCGGTAGGTGGCGAGCCAGTCCGAGAGCAGGTCGTCCAGGACCGGGAAGAGCCGCTCGTGCGGCGGGTCCCAGGGCTTGAGCAGGTAGTAGTCCAGTCGGACCCGGTTGATGGCGGTGATGGCCGCGTCGGTCTCCGCGTACGCGGTGAGCAGCACCCGGCGGGCGTCGGGGAAGCGGCTGACGGCCTCCAGGAGGAACTCGACCCCGGTGACGTCGGGCATCCGCTGGTCGACGAGGAACAGCGCGGGGTCGTGACCGCGCTCGTCGAGGGAGTCGAGGATCTTGAGGGCGTCGGCGGCCGAGGAGGCGCCGAGGACCCGGTACCGGTCGCCGTAGGCGCTGCGCAGGTCCCGGCGGACGGCCCGCAGTACCTGCGGGTCGTCGTCCACGGCCAGGATGACCGGCTTGCGGTTCTCCGCCCGCTCGGCGGCCGCGGCGCCCGGGGCGGCTGCGGCGGTCGTCGCGGGCGGGGTGGCGGCGGCAGCGGCAGTGGCAGTGGCGGCGGCAGTGGCAGCGCCCTTGGTGCTCTCGGGGGCCGCGCTCATGCCGGGTCCAGCATCAGCTTGTCCGCGTAGCACCAGGCCCAGGCCTCGCCCGGCTCGTGCGAGGCCGCGATCGGGTGGTCGGTGGTGCGGAAGTGCCGGGTGGCGTGGCGGTTCTTGGAGGAGTCACAGCATCCGACGTGCCCGCAGCTCAGGCACATCCGCAGGTGCACCCAGCTGTCGCCGAGGGCCAGGCACTCCTCGCAGCCCTCGCTGCCCGGCTCCACCGGGCGTATCTGATCGGTGTGTGTGCACAACAGGCCCGTGGTCATCGTCCCCGTCCCTCTCCTCGTCCGCGCAGTGCTCGTCCTCCGCGCGCCCGTGATTCACGGCGCGTCCAGACCATAGGCGCCGGGTGCGTGAACGGTTCAGTGATTCGGCCGAAGTCAGGAAGTCCCGCGGCTACTTCATGACCTCCGCGGACGACTTCCTGAGGTGCCCCCGACAGGTGCGCCGCTACCTCACGAAGTCGCACACCGGCGCTTTGACGCAGCCTCCCGGGCACAAGCAGTGTGGGGTACGCCAACACAACAGGCGGCGCCTGGAGGAATCCGTGAGCAGAAAGATTCTGGTCATTGTCTCCGAACACGGTTACTGGGCGGAGGAACTGATAGGACCGGTCTCGAAGTTCGACGAGCGGGGCTACGAGGTCGTGTTCGCCACGCCGACCGGAAAGCGCGCACACGCACTTCCGCCGAGCCTCGACGCGAACTACATCGACCCCCCGCTGGGCCGCTCGGTGACCACCGAGGAGAACGCCCGGCTGGGACGGGAATTCGAGCAGTCGAGCCGGCTGGACTCGCCGCTCGACATCGAGGCGTGGGTGCCCGAGCGCCCGTACACGAGCGACGACGGCTACCTGCGCAAGCTCGAGCAGTACCACCGCGACCTGGACCGGCTCGCCGAGGACGTCGCCGACTACGACGCGATCCTCGTCGTCGGCGGCAGCGGGCCCATCGCCGACCTGGCCAACAACGAGCGCGTGCACGCGCTGATCCTGGCCTTCAAGAACGCCGACAAGGTCGTGGCGGCCGAGTGCTACGGCGTCGCCTGCCTCGCCTTCGCCCGCGACTGGGGCGACCGCGAGAGCATCATCCGCGGCAAGCACGTGACGGGCCACTGCAAGGAGTACGACTACAAGGACGGCACCGGATTCCTCGGCACCGATTTCAACATGGGCCCGCCGCCGTACCCGCTGGAATACATCCTGCGCGACGCGACCGGACCCGACGGGGCCTATCACGGGAATTTCGGCCACCCGCTGTCGGTGATCGTCGACTACCCGTTCGTGACGGGCCGCTCCACCCCCGACTCGTACCTGACGGGGCAGAAGATCGTGGAAGTCCTGGAGGACGGCCTCACCCGCTACGGCTGGTAATCCGGAAACCCTGGGGAAAGAAGGGGAATTCATGGGAGCCACTCCCGGACGGGAAAGGCTGATCGAGCAGTTCAAGGCCGACGGCCTGACGGTGATGTTCGGAAATCCGGGGACGGTGGAGCAGGGATTCCTCGACGCGGCGGACGCCGCGGAGGACTTCCGGTACGTCCTCGCCCTCCAGGAGACGGTGGCCGCCGGCATCGCCGACGGCTACGCCCGGGCCACCGGGGGTGCGGCCCTGCTCCAGCTGCACTCCGGCGTGGGCCTCGGCAACGGCGTCGGCATGCTCTACCAGTCGCTGCGCGGCCACACCCCGCTGGTCGTGGTCGCCGGCGACGCGGGGATCCGCTACGACGCCATGGACGCGCAGATGGCCTGCGACCTGGTGGCCCTGGCGAAGCCGGTGACCAAGTACGCGACCCGGGTCACCGACCCGCGGTCCGTGCTGCGCACCCTGCGCCGGGCGGTGAAGATCGCCCTGACCCCGCCGCGCGGCCCGGTGTTCGTGGCACTGCCGATGGACGTGCTGGACGAGCTCAACTCCGAGCCGGTCCTGCCCGCCACGGTGCCGCTCACGGACGTGGCGCCGTCCCCGGCCTCCGTGGGGCGCGCGGCCGAGCTGCTGGCCTCCGCCGAGCGGCCCGTGGTCCTGGTCGGCGACGGGGTCGCGCTCTCCGGGGCGCAGCGCGAGCTGGTAGCCGTCGCCGAACTGCTCGGCGCCGACGTGTACGAAGTGGACTCCTCCGAGGTCAACATCGCGGCCTCGCACCCGCTGCGCCGCGGGCAGACGGGGCACATGTTCGGCCCGCACAGCAAGGAGCTGGTCGGGGACGCGGACGGGGTGCTGATCGTGGGCACCTACGTGTTCCCGGAGGTGTTCCCCGAGCTGGACAGCCCCTTCCGGGCCGGCGCCCGGGTCGTCCACATCGACCTGAACGCCTACGAGATCGCCAAGAACCACCCGGTGGACCTCGGGCTGGCCGCCGACCCGCGGCAGGCGCTGCGCGCGCTGGCCGGCGTACTGGAGGAGCGGCTGACCCCGCGGCAGCGGGCCGCGGCGGCCGCCCGGGTGGACGCCCGCACCCGGGAGCGTGCGCTCGCTGCCCGCTCCGCCGGGGACGGGGAGGACGGCACGCCGATGGCGGTCTTCCTGCGCACCCTGGCCGAGCGGACCGGCGGGGACCTGATCGTCTTCGACGAGGCGCTGACCACCTCGCCGCTGGTCACCCGCTACCTGCCGGCGGAGCGGCCCGGCGACTACCACCTGACCCGCGGCGGCTCGCTCGGGGTGGGCTTCCCGGGCGCGGTCGGGGTCAAGCTGGCCCGGCCGGACCGGGTGGTGGTCGGCTTCGCCGGGGACGGCGGGGCGATGTACACCTACCAGGCGCTGTGGACCGCGGTGCGGCACGGCGTCGACGCCAAGTTCGTGGTCTGCAACAACCGCAAGTACCGGCTGCTGGACGACAACATCGCCCAGTACTGGCGGGAGCGGGACATCCCGCAGCACGGCTTCCCGGGCTCCTTCGACCTGTCCCACCCGGAGATCGACTTCGCCGGGCTGGCCAGGTCGCTCGGTGCCGAGGGGACGCGGGTGGAGAAGCCGGACGAGGCCGCGGCGGCCGCGGTCCGGATGCTGGAGCACCCCGGTCCGTTCCTCGTGGACGTCCAGGTCTGAGCCGGCACCCGCATCCGAGCAGAGCAGTCACGGCACCACCCCCGTACGGACAGGAGGAGACCGCATGCCCGCCGAGCGGCAGCAGCTGACCGAGGACGCGATCCGCACGTTCGCCGAGAACTGGTACGTGGCACTGGACCGGCACGTGCCGGCCGACCAGGTGCTCGCCCTGATCACCGAGGACCTGGAGTTCAAGGTCCCCGAGGACACCTTCCTCGGACACGAGGGGTTCGGCCGCTGGTACGAGGCCGTCACCCACCGGTTCTTCGACGAGGTGCACACGGTCACGAAGGTGGAGCCGGTCATCGAGGGCGACCGGGCCGTCGTCCGGGTCCTCGTGAACTGGCAGGCCAAGATCTGGGACGCGCCGGCCGCCCGCAGCACCTGGCTCGGCTTCGACGCCGACCAGACGTGGACGGTGGTGGCGGGCCCGCAGGGGCCGCTGATCAAGCAGTACACCGTCAACGAGCTGGCCGCGATGCCCGGTTCGGCCTCCCTCTGAACGCCGGCGAGCGAGGAGCGACGACGATGACCGAAGTGACACGGGAGCGGGTCGAGGCGGCCTACCGGGCCCTCGGCTCCGGTGACCGGGCGCGCATCCTGGAGTTCTACGCCGAGGACCTGCGCTGGCTCGTGCCGGGCAACCACCCGCTGGCGGGCTGGTACGAGAGCCTCGACGACTTCCTGGACCTGATGGGCCGGACCCACAAGCTCACGGGCGGCACGTTCCGGATGGAGATCGAGGCCGTCCTCACCGGCGAGGACTGCAGTGCCGACGTCTGTCGCAACACCGCCCTGCGGGACGGCGCCGACCCGGCGGCCGCATCGCCGTACGAGCGGATGGACTACCCGGTCTTCCACTTCATGCGGTGGCGGGACGGCCGGATCGTGGAGGGCCGCGACGGGCTCTTCGGGGACTCGGCGACCGCGTTCAGCCAGTTCTGGGCGTCGATGACGCCCGACGGAACCCGCAGGGACCGATAGGGGAGGGGAGCGCGATGACCACCGTGGACGAAGCAACGGAAATCCTTCGGAAGTACTACGCGTACGCCAACGCCGGGGACTGGGACCGCTGGTGCGACCTGTTCGCCGACGACCAGGTCATGGACGAGCAGCTCGCCGGGCACATCGAGGGGCTGGAGGTGCTGCGCTCGATGATGAAGGGCATGGGGACGATGTACCGCGTCTTCCAGAACCGGCCCGTGCACTTCATCGTCGACGCCGACGGGCAGAAGGCCGCGGCCGTCTCCCACCTCAGTGCCGTCAGCGCCTCCGGCGAGGCGATCGAGGCCGAGGTGATGAACTTCTTCAAGATCGCGGACGGGAAGATCGCCTACATGGCGAACTACCACGACACCGTCCCGTTCCAGGTGCTGGGCCAGGGATGAGGGGGAGACGTGACGGCCGCAGCTGAGTACGACTACGTCGTCGTCGGAGCCGGTACCGCCGGCAGCGTCCTCGCCAACCGGCTGAGCGAGGACCCCGACGTCTCCGTCCTGGTCCTGGAGGCGGGAGGCGACCGCATCCCGCCCGAGGTGGACGACCCGTCCTCCTGGTACAAGCTGCTCGGCGGGCCCGTCGACTGGGGCTACACCAGCGTCCCGCAGCCCGGGCTCGACGGCCGCCGCACCTACGAACCGCGCGGCAAGGGCCCCGGCGGCAGCAGCAACCTGTACATCATGATGCACATCCGGGGCCATGCCTCGGACTTCGACAACTGGGCCTACCAGGGCGCGGCCGGCTGGGCCCACGAGGACGTCCTGCCGTACTTCGCCCGCCTGGAGGCCCAGGAGGACGCGACCGCCGCCACCACCGGCACCACGGGCCCGCAGCGGGTCACCCACGCCGGCCGGCACCAGCCCAACCCGGTCTCGCGGGCCTTCATCGACGCCGCCGTCGAGCTCGGCCACGAGGAGATCGCCGACTTCAACACCGACGGGCCCCGCCGCGGCCTCTTCGGCACCGGCTGGCACCACATCGACGTCGCCGACGGCCGCCGCCAGGGGGCGCTCGCCGCCTGGCTGGAGCCGGCGCTGGCCCGACCCAACCTGACCCTGCGCACCGGCGCCCAGAGCACGCGGCTGCTCTTCGACGGCGACACCTGCACCGGGGTGGAGTACGTACAGCTGGCCCCGACCACGGAGATCCCCGGCCGGACCGTCCGGGACGGCCACAGCACCGCCTCCGCGCCCGGCCTGCACACCGTACGGGCCCGCCGGGAGGTGATCGTGGCGGCCGGGGCGATCGAGTCCCCCAAGCTGCTGCTGCTCTCCGGCATCGGCCACCCGGAGCGGCTGCGGGAGCACGGCATCGCCGTCACCGCGGCGGTGCCCGGCGTCGGCGAGAACTTCCACAACCACGTGCTGACCGGGCTGATGGCCGAGGTCACGCAGGAGCTGCCGGCTCCGGCGCAGAACCTGTCCGAGAGCGCGCTGTTCCTGTCGTCGCGCCCCGGGCTGCCCGCCCCGGACCTGCAGATCGCCTTCGTCCACGTCCCGTTCGACGTGATCGTCGGCAGGGACCACCCGAACACGGTGAGCATCCTGCCCGGGGTCGTCCGGCCCGTCTCGCGCGGCTGGATCCGGCTCGCCAGCGCCGACCCGCTGGCCCACCCGCTGGTCAACCCGAACTACCTGGGCGACCGGTGGGACCTGGAGCGGATGGTGCAGGGCGTCAAGGTGGCCCGGGAGATCTTCGCGACCTCCGCGTTCTCGCCCTGGTACAAGCAGGAGCTGCAGCCCGGCCCGGGCCTGGCCACCGACGACGAGCTGCGGACCTTCGTGAAGCAGAAGTCGGAGAGCTACCACCACCAGTCCGGCTCCTGCCGCATGGGCGTCGACGACCTCGCCGTCGTCGACCCGGAGCTGCGCGTGCACGGCGTGCGCAACCTGCGCGTCGTCGACGCGAGCGTGATGCCCGCGGTCCCGTCGGGCAACTGCCACACCGCGATCGCGATGATCGCCGAGCGCGCGGCGGACTTCCTCCGCGGCAGAGAGGGGTTGTCCCGTGGCTGAGGCCGTGCTGCGCGAGGGCGCGCTGAGCGGGACCCGCATCGCGGTCCTGGTGGAGAGCGACTTCTACGAGCCGGAGATCTTCTACTACCAGCGCCGGTTCGCCGAGGAGGGCGCGGAGGTCGACTTCCTGACCCGGCTGTGGGGCAACGACTCGATCACCTTCACCGGGCACGAGTACCGGGCCCCGTTCACCGCCGACCGGTCCCTGGAGGGGATCGACGACGAGGAGCTGCGCCGGTACGCGGCGGTCATCGTGCCCTCGGGCATGGTCGCCGACCGGCTCCGCTACACGGAGGACGTGGACGTCCTCGCGCCGGCGACGGACCTGCTGCGGCGGGCGTTCGACGAGCCGACCGTCCTCAAGGGGATCATCTGCCACGGCATGTGGCTGGCCTCCTCGATCCCGGGGAAGGTCCGCGGCCGCAAGGTGGTGTGCCACAACAACCTGATCGGCGACGTCCGCAACATGGGCGCCCAGTACGTCGACGAGGACGTGGTGGTCGACGGGGACCTGGTCACCGGGCGCACGGGCGCCCACCACCACCTCTTCGCCCGCCGCATCATCGACCTGCTCGCGGCCGACCGGGGGCGGAGGGCCGGCTGATGCGCCGGATGGACTGGTCGCACGTGGGCCTGAACTGCGCCGACCAGAAGGCGACCGAGGAGTTCTACACCCGGTACTTCGGCTTCAGCCGGGCCCGGGTCGTGGACCTCGGCGCGTCGCAGATCGTGTTCCTGCGCCGGGGGGACGCGTACCTGGAGCTCTTCGCCTCCGGGACCGGCCCGGCCCGTACGGCGCTGGGGGTCCCCCCAGCGGTTGCTGGGGGAGACGGGCCGCAGGAGCCGGGCCGGATGCGCCACCTGGCCTTCCAGACCGACAGCGTGGACGCGTTCCTGGCCGAGCTGGGCGACGCGGCCGAAGTGACCCTGGGACCGCTCGACTTCGACGACTTCGTCTGCGGCTGGCGGACCGTGTGGGTCCGCGACCCCGACGGGGTGATCGTCGAGGTCAGTCAGGGATTCGAGGACGACCGCTCTCACGACAAGGACGGTGCATGACATGGCGGACGCCGTGAGCTTCTCCTTCTCCGACACCATCGCGGGCTACGTCAGCCGGTTCGACAGCGCCTCCCGCCTGCTGCGCCTGAAGACCTCGGACGGCCGCGAGTTCGACGTCTCGCTGGCCTCCGGTCCCAGCGCCGAGCTGGTCCGCAACCTCGACGAGCCGTACATCGACGCCTCCGGGCACATCGACGAGATGCTCTCGCCCGGCCGGTTCCTCTTCGTCTACGGGGTCCACTACCCCGAGCACGGCGGCCGGTTCGACGCCAAGCGCCTGGTGTTCCTGGGCCGCGGCGCCGAGGACTACCGGTTCGAGGAGTCGGGCTGGTGGATCAAGCAGATCGAGTCGCTGGCCGACTTCTACAGGCGGGCCCAGTTCGGCGACGGGCCCGTCGACTTCAACGAGTACCGCACCGAGATCCGGCTCGGCGGCGACAAGACCGCCAGCCACGTCCAGGAGACCGACACGATCTCGCGGCTGGTGTACGGCATGGCCTCGGCCTACCTGCTGACCGGCAAGGACGAGTACCTGGAGGTCGCCGAGCGCGGCACCGAGTACCTGCGCAAGCACATGCGGGTCGTGGACAGCGAGGAAGACGTCGTCTACTGGTACCACGGCATCAGCGTCGACGGGGACTCCGAGAAGAAGCTGTTCACCTCGGAGTTCTCCGACGACTACGACGCGATCCCGATGTACGAGCAGATCTACGCCCTCGCCGGCCCGATCCAGACCTACCGGGTCACCGGCGACGTACGGATCAAGAGCGACGCCGACGCCACCATCCGGCTCTTCGACAAGTTCTTCCTGGACCGCGAGCAGGGCGGCTACTACTCGCACGTCGACCCGATCCTGTTCAGCCCGGACCACGAGTCCCTCGGGGAGAACGCCGAGCGCAAGAACTGGAACTCGGTCGGCGACCACGCGCCCGCGTACCTGATCAACCTGTACCTGGCGACCGGCGACCAGAAGTACGCCGACTTCCTGGAGTACACCTTCGACACCATTGCGGAGCGGTTCCCGGACTACGGGCGCAGCCCCTTCGTCCAGGAGCGCTTCTTCCGCGACTGGTCGCACGACACCGAGCACAGCTGGCAGCAGAACCGCGCGGTCGTCGGCCACAACCTGAAGATCGCCTGGAACCTGATGCGGATGAACTCGCTGAAGGCCAAGCCCGCCTACGCCGACCTCGCCCGGAAGATCGGCGACATCATGCCGGAGGTCGGCAGCGACCTGCAGCGCGGCGGCTGGTACGACGTGGTCGAGCGGATCAAGCAGGGCGACCAGGAGGCGTACCGTTTCGCCTGGCACGACCGCAAGGCCTGGTGGCAGCAGGAGCAGGCGATCCTCGCCTACCTCATCCTGCACGGGACGGTCGGCGGCGAGGCGTTCCTGCGCGAGGCCCGGCAGGCCGAGTCGTTCTACAACACCTTCTTCCTCGACCACGACGAGGGAGCCGTCTACTTCAACGTCCTCGCGAGCGGTACGCCGTACCTGCTCGGCACCGAGCGGCTCAAGGGCAGCCACTCGATGTCCATGTACCACTCGGCGGAGCTGTGCTACCTCGCCGCCGTGTACAACAACCTGCTCATCAACGGCCGGGAGATGGACTTCCACTTCAAGCCCGACCCGACCAACCTGCCCGACCGCGTGCTGCGCGTCTCTCCCGACCTGCTGCCGGCGGGCTCGGTGCGGATCGCGTCCGTCGAGATCGACGAGAAGCCGTACACGGACTTCGACGCGGACGGGCTCACGGTCCGGCTGCCCGACGTCCAGGGGCGGGTCAAGGTCAAGGTCCGGCTGCGGCCGGTGACGTCATAGCGCTCAACGGGGGGCGCCCCGACAGAAGGGGAAAGCAAGCCATGACTCTGAACGTGAAGGAACGCCGCAACAGGACGGGCACCGTGCTCGTCGCCACCGGCGAGATCAACAGCGAGACCTCGGGACAGCTGCTGGCGGCGCTCCTGCCGCTGGTCCGCCAGGGCCGGCCGCTGCGCATCGACCTCACGGCCGTCACGTACGTGTCCAGCGCGGGCCTGCGCACGCTGCTGGTCGTGTACCGCGAGGCCCAGCACGCCGGCGTCGCCGTCACCCTGTACGGGGTGAGCGAGGAAGTCCGGTTCGTCATGTCGGCCACCGGCTTCCTCGACTTCTTCGAGACGGGCGAGGCGGCCGCGGCCGAGGCCAAGGCGAAGGCCAAGGCCGGCGCCCGGGCCACGGGACGCACCCGGCCCGCGGTCGAGAGCACGGTCGCCCGATGACCGAGGTGACGTCCGAGCAGGTCCTGCGCGTCGACGCGTACCCGACCCACGAAGTGGGCGGGTACCGCGTCCGCGCGGGCAAGCCGTATCCCTTCGGGGCCAACGTGGTCCCCGGCGGGGTCAGTTTCTCCGTCTACTCCGACCAGGCCACCTCCATGACCCTGGTCATCTACAAGCGCGGAGAGCCCGAGCCGATGGCCGAACTGGAGTTCCCCGAGGAATTCCGCACCGGCAGCGTCTTCGCCATGACGGTCTTCGGCCTCGACCACGAGAACATCGAGTACGGGTACCGGGCCGACGGCCCCTACGACCCGATCACCGGCCACCGCTTCGACGCCCGCCAGGTCCTCTCCGACCCGTACGCCCGTCTGATCGCCGGCCGGGACGTGTGGGGCGTGGAGCCCGACCGCAGCCGCGACTACCAGTACCGCTCCCGGGTCTGCCTGCAGGACTTCGACTGGGGCGACGACACCCCGCTGCGGCTGCCCGCCGAGGACCTCGTCGTCTACGAGGCCCATGTGCGCGGCTTCACCCGGCACCCGTCCTCGCAGGTCACCGCCCCCGGCACGTTCGCGGGGCTGCGGGAGAAGATTGCGTACCTGAAGGAGCTCGGGATCAACTGCATCGAGCTGCTCCCGGTGTTCGAGTTCGACGAGAGCGACAACCCGCGGGCCAACCCGGAGACGGGCGAGCGGCTCTACGACTACTGGGGCTACAACACCGTCTCGTTCTTCGCGCCCAAGGCCGGCTACGCGGCCACCGGACGCTACGGGATGCAGGGCGACGAGTTCCGCACCCTGATCAAGGACCTGCACGCGGCCGGCATCGAGGTCATCCTCGACGTGGTCTTCAACCACACCGCCGAGGGCAACGAGCAGGGCCCGACGATCTCCTTCAAGGGCCTCGACAACGCCACGTACTACATGCTCACGCCGGAGGGGTACTACTTCAACTTCAGCGGCACGGGCAACACCGTCAACTGCAACCACCCGGTCGTGCGGAACTTCGTCCTCGACTGCCTGCGCCACTGGGTGGCCGACTACCACATCGACGGCTTCCGCTTCGACCTCGCGGCCATCCTCGGCCGGTCCCCGGACGGCACGCCGCTGCCCAACCCGCCGCTGCTGGAACTGCTCGCCTACGACCCGGTGCTGCGGCACACCAAGCTCATCGCCGAGGCCTGGGACGCCGGCGGCCTCTACGAGGTCGGCAACTTCCCGGCGTACGGACGCTGGGCGGAGTGGAACGGCAAGTACCGCGACACCGTGCGCCGCTTCCTCAAGGGCGACCCCGGGGTCGCCGGGGAGCTGGCCACCCGGCTCGCCGGCTCGCCGGACCTGTACTCCGGCCGCGGCACCTCCGCCTCGGTCAACTTCCTCACCGCCCACGACGGGTTCACCCTGGCCGACCTCGTCTCGTACAACGACAAGCACAACGAGGCCAACGGCGAGGGCAACAACGACGGGGCGAACGACAACAACAGCTGGAACTGCGGGGCGGAGGGACCCACCGACGACCCCGCGGTGAACGCGCTGCGGCTGCGCCAGACGAAGAACGCGATGGCCATGCTCTTCACCAGCCAGGGCATCCCGATGCTGCTGGCCGGCGACGAGGTGGGCCGCACCCAGCAGGGCAACAACAACACCTACTGCCAGGACAACGAACTCTCCTGGTTCGACTGGGACCAGGTCGACGAGAGCGCCGAACTGCTCCGCTTCACCCGGGAGATGATCGCCTTCCGGGGACGTCACCGGGAGCTGCGCTCCACCTCCCACCCCACCGGGCAGATCCGCGAGGAGCTGGGCCTGCCGGACATCAGCTGGCACGGCGCGCGGGCCTGGCAGCCCGACTGGTCGGGCGAGAGCCGGATGCTGGCGGTGGCCCGCTGCGGCGTCGGGGACGACGACGTGGTCTACGTGGCCATGAACTCCCACTGGGAGGCGCACGACCTGGAGCTGCCGGCGCTGCCCCACGGGCGCAGCTGGCACCTGTTCGCGGACACCGGGGCCGAGGCCCCGCACGACATCCGCACCCCGGGCTCGGAGCCCGAGCTGGAGAACGCCGGGAAGTACCTGATCGGCCCGCGCTCGGTGGTGATCCTGGTCGGCCGCACGCCCGACCCGGACCGCGCGCTCTAGCCGCGTCCCCGCCGCGGGGCGCCGCCCCGCGGCGGGATCCGACCGCACCCTCACGACCCGTACGGCCGAAGGAGACCTGACATGCCGCTTTCCGTGTCCCTGAGCATCGAGGGCGACACCACCGTGATCGAGCTGGCGGGCGAGCTGGACGCCAAGACCGCGCCGGAGTTCCACCAGACCATCGAGAAGGCCGCCGGGCACGGCACGGCCACGGTCGAGATCAGGATGGCGGGGGTCGGCTACATGGCCAGCGCCGGTCTGCGGTCCCTGGTCTTCGCCCAGCAGAAGGTCGCGGACCACGTGACCATCAAGGTGGTCGGCGCGATCGAGCCCGTCTCCCGGACCATCCGGACGGCCGGGCTGGACCGCAGCATCGTCCTCTCCGACGAGTGAGCCACACGGGAGAGACGGTCGACGTGGCGACGACGCCCGCCGAACTGGAGGTGCCCGCCGAGCTGGGGGCGCTGGGCGAGATCGCCGCGTTCGTCCTGGGGCTGGCCGCCCGGGCGGGCCTGGACAAGCGGGCCGCGTACCGGATCCGGCTGGCCGTGGACGAGCTGGCCACGAACATCGTGATGCACGGGTACCGGGGCGGCGGCGGGCGGATCACCGTCCGCGGCCGCCCCGGCCCCGGCCGGGTGCAGATCGTCCTGATGGACGGCGCGCCCGCCTTCGACCCCGTCGCGGGGCGCGTGCCGCCCGCCCCCGGGACTCCCCCCGAGCGCCGGCGGATCGGCGGACTCGGCATCCACCTGGCCCTGACCAGCGTGGACGAGTTCGGCTACGCACGCAGGGACGGCCGCAACATCAGCACGCTGACCGTCACAGCCGAGGGGACGGACCGATGCCCTCCACCACCGTGATCATCCTCGACGAGTACCCGCCGCCCCCGGGTGACCTGCTCCACGCGCTGCGCCTGATGGACGCGGAGCTGGTCGGACTCACCCTGCGCGAGCTGCTCGGCGGCCCGTCGGACGCGCTGCCCGTCGCCGACGTGCTGCTCGCCCCGGCGGAGACCGAGGGGGAGGCCGTACGCCTGGCCGTACGCCGGCTGCGCGGCTGGGCCGGGGCGCCGATCGTCGTCGTCTGGACGGTGACCGGGTTCGCCGCCCTGGAGCAGCACGTCCGGCTCGGCCACGACTACCTCGTCCCCCCGTTCCTGCCCGCCCTGGTGGGGGCCCGGCTGCACAGCTGCTCGGAGCGCGCCGGACTCGGCCGCACCCTGCGCGAGGCCGACGCCCGGGCCGAGCTGATGGGCTATGAGAAGGAGCTGGAGATCGGCCGCGAGATCCAGGCCGGCTTCCTGCCGGACGCCCTGCCGGTTCCCGAGGGCTGGGAGATCGACGTCCGGTTCCGGCCCGCCCGGCAGGTCGCGGGGGACTTCTACGACGTCTTCGAGATATCCCGTGGCCGCCGACTCGCCGTCGTCGTCGCCGACGTCTGCGACAAGGGGGTCGGGGCGGCGCTCTTCATGGCCCTGATCCGTTCCCTGCTGCGGCACACCGCGGAGAACAGCGGACTCCAGCACCTGGTGGCCGCAGGACGCTCGGGCGGCAGCCGCCGCATCCCGGTCGTCGGCGCCACGCCGCTGCTCAACGCGGTCACCGCCACCAACGGGTACCTGACGCGCAACCACCTCAGGCAGGGCTACTTCGCCACCCTGTTCTTCGGTGTGCTCGACCCGCTGACCGGCAGCCTCGTCTACATCAACGGCGGCCACAACCCGCCGCTGCTGCTGCGTGCCGACGGCGGGGAACCGCTCGCGCTGGAGGTCACCGGGCCGGCCGTCGGGGTGCTGCCCGACTGCGTGTTCACGCTCGGCTACGCCCAGGTGAACCACGGGGACACGCTGTTCGTGTTCACCGACGGAGTGCCGGAGGCCCGTTGCCCCGACGGCACGTTCCTCGGGGACGCGCGGATGCTGGAGCTGCTCGCCGGCCCCCCGGGGAGCGGCAGTGAGGTGGTCGACCGGATGGACGCGGCCGTACGCGAGCACACCGGCACAGCCGAACAGCACGACGACGTGACCATGCTGGCCCTGCACCGGCCACGTGCGGCGCGGGGGCCGCACGGCGGCCCGGCCGTGGCCGTGGCCGTGGCGGACCGTCGTGCCCCGGCCCGTACGGCGGTGGCCTGATGGCCCGGACCATCGTGGTGCACTCGCACCGCGGCGGCACCGGGAAGTCCTCGGTCCTGGCGAACCTGGCCCTGCTGCTGGCGGGCGAGGGACGCCGGGTGGGGGTGGTCGACACCGACATCCAGTCGCCCACCCTCGACCTGCTCTTCCGGCTCGGCCCGGGTCCCTCCCTGGCCGACTACCTGCTCGGGCGGTGCGAGATCGAGGCGGCCGCGCGGCGGGCGGGCCCGCGCGGGCCGTACGTCGTGCCGGCCCGGACCGGGACGGCGGCGCTGCGCGAGCTCATGGCGAGCGGGTACGACGTCGGGCTGCTGCCGGAGGGCTTCGACCGGCTCGCGGACCACTACGGTCTGGACGTCCTGCTGCTCGACACCCATGCAGGGCTGAACAACGAGTCGGTGGCCGCCATGGCGAGCGCCGACGTACTGATGATCATGGCAAGGGCGGACCGCATCGACCTGATGGGGGTGGAGGAGACGATCGCCCTCGCCGGGCGGCTCGCCTGCCGCCGCGCACTTGTCGTGAGCATGGCCCCAGTTGGGATCGACCGGGACGAGGCCCGCCGCCGGGCCGAGGAGGTGTACGGAGCCCCCCTGGCCGGAATCCTCCCGTACGTCCCGGAAATGGCGGCCCTGTACGGCGAACGCATATTCGCCGAAGCCCATCCCGACCACCCCCTGGTCGGTGAATTCCGCACCATCATCTCCGCGTTGGACGCACGTGACGAAGTATCCCGCGCCTGACGCTCCCCCCTTACGCCCTCCGCGAGCGGCGTGTTGAATCGGCAGCGATTCCTGAACAAGGAGAAAGAAGTCATGAAGATTCTTGTCGTCATGACGGCCAAGGCAACCCTCCACCTGCTGGACGGAGAAGAACACCCCTCGGGATTCTGGGCCGAGGAATTCGTGGTCCCCTACAGCCAGTTCACCGGCGCGGGCCACACCGTGGACGTCGCGACCGTCGGCGGCCGGACCCCCACTGTGGACGAGACCAGCATCGACCCCCAGTTCCTCCAGTGGGTCCGCCCCCAGGGCTCGCCCGACGAGGACGCGGCCAACGCCGCCGAGTACGTCAGAGTCATCGGGAACACCCCCCAGCTCAAGAGCCCCCTCGCCGTGGAGTCCCTGACCGAGCAGGACGTCGCCGGCTACGACGGCCTGTACGTCAGCGGCGGCCACGGCGCCATCGGAGACCTCCCCAAGTCCGACGCCCTCGCGCAGGTCCTGCGCTGGGCCATCGCCCAGGACAAGCCGATCGCCACCGTCTGCCACGGCCACACCGCGCTGCTCGCCCTGCGCGACGGCGAGGGCCGCTGGCCCTTCGAGGGCTACCGGATGACCGCCTTCTCGCACAGCGAGGAACTGGTCACCAGCATGGCCGGCCGGCTCCCGCTGATCCTGGAGGCCGAGCTGACCCGGCTCGGCGCCCGCTACGAGAAGGCCGACGTGATCTGGGACTCCCACGTCGTCGTCGACCGCAAGCTCACCACCGGCCAGAACCCGTACTCATCGAAGGCCCTCGCCGAGACGTTCCTGCAACAGCTCGCGAAGAGCTAGCACCCCCGCACCCCCGACACCGGAAGGCTTCAGCCATGACCAGGCGCGCGCTCAGCGACCAGCCCTTGGCCAACCCCGGGAAGCTGTTCATCGGCGGCAAGTGGGTACCGGCGCAGGACGGCCGGACCGAGCCGGACATCAGCCCCGTGGACGGCCAGGAGATCGTACCGGTGGCCCAGGCCGCCACCGCCGACGCGGACGCGGCCGTGACCGCCGCCCGCACGGCGTACGAGGAGGGTCCCTGGAGCAGACTGTCCGCCCAGGAGCGCGCCCTGCGGCTGAACCGGGTCGGGGAGCTCATCGAACGCGACCTGGAGGAGATCGCCCTGCTGGAGACGGTGGACATGGGCAAGCCGTTCGCCTTCTCCAGCACGGTCGACGCCCCCATGGCCGCCCAGCTGATGCACTACTACGCCGGCGCCGTCACCCGCGTCGACGGCTCCTCCCGCGCCCCGGCCGGCGGCCAGCTGGCCTACACCCTGCGCGAGCCGCTCGGCGTGGTCTGCGCCATCACCCCCTTCAACTTCCCGCTGCTGCTGTCGATGACGAAGATCGCACCGGCCCTCGCGGCGGGGAACACGGTCGTCCACAAGCCCTCCCCGGCCACCCCGCTCACCGCCCTGAAGATCGCGGAACTCTTCCAGGAGGCGGAGATCCCGGACGGCGTCCTCAACGTGATCACCGGTCCCGGAGTGGAACTCGGCGAGACCCTCACCGACCACCCCGGCATCGACAAGATCGCCTTCACCGGCTCCACCGCCGTCGGCCAGTCGATCATCCGCAAGTCCGCCGGAACCCTGAAGAAGGTCACGATGGAGCTCGGCGGCAAGTCCGCCAACATCGTCTTCGCCGACGCCGACCTCGACGCCGCCGAGGAACTCGCCTTCTTCGGCATCTACTACAACAAGGGCGAGATCTGCACGGCCGGCTCCCGGCTGCTGCTCCAGCGCCCGATCCACGACGAACTCGTCGAACGCCTGGTCCGCCGGGCCGCCGCCCTCAAGCCCGGCGACCCGCGCGACCCGGAGACCCTCTTCGGCCCGCTGGCCCACCGCGGCCAGTTCGAGAAGGTCAGCTCCTACATCGAGATCGGCGAGAAGGAAGGCGCCGTCCTGCGCACCGGCGGCACCGGCTGGACCCCCGAGGGCGCCTCCAGCCAGGGCCTGTACTTCCTGCCGACCGTCTTCACCGGCGTCGACAACGGCATGCGCATCGCCCAGGAGGAGATCTTCGGCCCGGTCCTGTCGATCATCCCCTTCGACACCGAGGAAGACGCCATCCGCATCGCCAACGACAGCGCCTACGGGCTCGCCGCCGGCGTCCACACCAAGGACCTGCGACGTGCGCACCGGGTCGCCTCCCAGATCAAGGCCGGCACGGTCTGGGTCAACTGCTACAACCAGTACGACCCCTCGGTGCCCTACGGCGGCTACAAGGCCTCCGGCTACGGGCGCGAGTGCGGACCCGAATCCCTCGAGAGCTACACCCAGACCAAGTCGGTCTGGATCGGCATGGACTGACGGCCCGACGGCCCGACGGCCACGGCGGCCCGGCCGCCGCCACCACGGCAACCACGGCCCACGACGAGGAGCGGCACATGCGCACAGGCATCATCGGCACCGGGCGGATCGGCTCCGTCCTGGCACGCATCCTGGTGGCCGCCGGCCACGAGGTCGTGCTGGCGAACGCCCGCGGCCCGCAGTCCGTCGGCCCCCTACTGGCCGAACTGGGCCCGGCGGCCACGGCGGCGCACCCCGCCGAGGCCGCCGAACGGGCCGACCTCCTGGTGCTGATGCTGCCCCACGCCGCCGTCCGTGGACTGCTCCCGCCGGACTCCCTGCGCGACCGGCTCCTGGTGGACGCCACCAACGCGTTCAGCGGCCCGGGCACCCCCGCCGACCTCGGCGGGCGCACCTCCAGCGAACTCGTCGCCGAGTGGTACCCCGGCGCCCGGGTCGTGAAGTCCCTGAACACCATGCATTACGAAACGCTCGCCGTGGCCGGCACCGCCCAGGGCGAGCGCCTGGCCCATTTCACGGCGGGCGACGACGGAAAAGCGAAGGAAATCGTCGCGGGAATCATCACGGACCTCGGATTCGCCGCCGTCGACACCGGCCCGCTGCACTCCGGAGGAATTCTCCAGCAGCCCGGCGGGCCACTTTTCAACCGGCCGCTCACGGAAGCGCAGGCGCTGGCATGGATCTCTCACTGAACGTGAACGGAAGACCCGAGCGGTTCTCGGCCCCACCGACCGAACTGCTCGTGGAACGGCTCCGGGACGGCCTCGGCCTCACCGGCACCAAGGTCGGCTGCGACACCGGGCAGTGCGGCTCCTGCGTCGTCCGCCTCGACGGCCGGTCCGTCAAGAGCTGCCTGGTCCTCACCGCGGCGGCCGCCGGCTCCTCGGTGACCACCATCGAGGGCGTCGCCGCGGAGGACGGCGGGCTCACCGGCCTGCAGGAGGCGCTGCGCGAGGAGCACGGGACCCAGTGCGGGTTCTGCACCCCCGGCATGGTCATGGCCCTCGGCGAGCTCGTCGAGACCGTGCTCACCAACGACGCCGCCGACCGCGCGGCCCCGACCGAGCCCGAGATCCGCGAGTGGCTCACCGGCAACCTGTGCCGCTGCACCGGCTACCACAGCGTCGTACGGGGCGTGCAGCGCGCCTGCGCCGCCGCCCGGGCCGAGGTCCCCGAGGGCCTCCGGGAGAGCGCGGCCGTGCCCGCCACCGCGTCCGGACAGGAGGGGTGAGGACATGACCGCAGTGACGGGGGAGAGCCCGGTCCAGGAACAGGAACAGGACCGGGTGGAGTCACAGGACCGGACGCCGGGCGGCAGCGTGCTCGGCGCGCCCCTCGACGCCCGCGAGGACCCGCAGCTGCTGCGCGGCGAGGCGGTGTACGTCGCCGACGTCAACCTGCCCGGCACCGCCCACATGGCCATCCTCGGCAGCCCGCTCGCCCACGCGCGGATCCTGTCCGTCGAGACGAAGGCCGCCGAGCAGCTGCCCGGGGTGCTGAAGGTGGCCACCGCCGCCGACTTCGCCGACGTCATGCCGCTGCCCTGCATCTGGATCCCCGGCGGCGTCGAGAGCCACTTCCCGCCCCACCCCTACGGACTTCCCGGCGCCCGCCCGGTCCTGTCCGGCGACACCGTCCGGCACGTCGGCGACCCGGTCGCCGCGGTCGTCGCCGAGACCCCGCAGCAGGCCGCCGCGGCCCTGGCCGCCATCGCCGTCGAGTACGAGCCGCTGCCCGTGGTCACCCGAGCCGACCACGCCCTCGCCGACGGCGCCCCGCAGCTGCACGAGGCCGTCCCGGGCAACCTCAACGCGTACTGGACCTGCGGGGACGAGGAGAGCACCGACGCGGCCATCGCCGCGGCCGAGGTGACCGTCGAGCTCGACCTGGTCAACCAGCGCACCATCAACAGCCCCATCGAGCCCCGCGGGGCCGTCGGCGACTACAACGCCGCCACCGGCGAGTACACCCTGTACGCCACCACCCAGGGCCCGCACAACCACCGCTTCCTGCTGTCCGCACTGGTCCTCGGCATCCCGTTCAACCAGCTCCGGGTGATCGCCCCGACCGTCGGCGGCAGCTTCGGCACCAAGGGCTACCTGTACCCCGACATGGCGCTGGTGCTGCTGCTGTCCAAGGCGCTCGGCCGGCCCGTGAAGTGGGTTGACACCCGCACCGGCCTGATGAACTCCACCGTCCAGGGCCGCGACCACCGCCAGCACGTCACCCTCGCCGGCACCCGCGACGGCCGCATCACCGCCGTGCGCTGCACCAGCTACGCCAACCTCGGCGGCTACCCGTCGACCATCGGCCCCGGCGTCGCCACCGCCCTCATGGGCCGCTCCATCACCGGCATGTACGCGATCCCCGCCGCGTTCTGCGAGGTCTACGCCGCCTTCACCAACACCGTGCCGCTCGGCGCCCAGCGCGGCAGCGGCCGCGCCGAGGCCGCGTTCCTGATGGAGCGCCTCGTCGACCGGTACGCGGGCGAGATCGGCATGGACCCGGCCGAGGTCCGCCGCATGAACCTGGTGCCGAACGACCGCTTCCCGTACGACAACGGCCTCGGCTGGACGTACGACTCCGGGGACTACGCCCACAACTTCGACAAGGCCCTGCAGCTGGCCGGCTACGCCGAGATGCCCGCCCGCAAGGCCGAGGCCCGCACCCGCGGCAAGCGCCTCGGCGTCGGGCTCGCCACCTACGTCGCCATCTGCGGCGTCGGTCCCTCCACCCGGATGTCCCAGGAGGGCATGCTGGGCGGCACCTGGGAGAGCGCCAACATCCGCGTCCACCCCACCGGTGAGGTCGCCGTCACCGTGGGCTCCGCCTCCACCGGCCAGAGCCACGGCACGGTCTTCGCGCAGGTCGCCGCCGCCGAGCTGGGCATCGACCCGGCCTCCGTCCGGGTGTACGAGGGGGACACGCTGAAGGCCCCGTACGGGCAGGGCACCTACGGCTCCCGCTCGTACAGCATGGCCGCGCCCGCGGTCGCCCTCACCGCCCGCAAGATCAAGGACAAGATGGTCAGGGCCGGCGCGGTGCTCCTCGGCGTCCCCGAGGACCAGGTCGTCTACGACGCCGGCCGGGTCCACGAGGCCGACAACCCCGACAACGGCAAGACGTTCTCCGAGATGGCGATGGCCCTCTGGTACGGCTGGGGGCTGCCCCCCGAGATCGAGCCCGCCCTCGACGAGACCACCCACTTCGACCCGCCGGACTTCAACTACCCGTTCGGCACCCACGTCGCCGTCGTCGAGGTCGACGAACTCACCGGCGAGACCGAGGTGGTGGCGTACACGGCCGTCGACGACGCCGGGAACATCGGCAACCCGAAGGTGGTGCGCGGCCAGATCGAGGGCAGCATCCTCCACGGCCTCGGCCAGGCCCTGATGGAGGCCGCCGTCTACGACGAGCAGGGCATCCTCCTCACCCGCGACCTCGGCAGCTACGCCCTGCCGCGCGCGGCGGACGCGCCGTTCTTCACGCTCGACCGGACGGTCACGCCCAGCCCGCACAACGTGCTCGGTGCCAAGGGCGCCGGCGAGATCGCTACCGTGCCGCCCGCCGCGGCCGTCGTCAACGCCGTCGTCGACGCCCTGTCCGACCTCGGCGTCACCCACATCGACATGCCGCTCACCCCCGAGAAGGTCTGGCGCCGCCTGCGAGGAGGAGCCCAGTGATCCTCACCGACTTCGACTACGTCCGGCCCGCCGGCCTCGCCGAGGCCCTGGACCTGCTCTCCGGCACCCCGGACGCCCGGGTGCTGGCCGGCGGCCAGAGCCTGCTGCCCGCCCTGCGCGCCGGGGAGGACAGCGCCCGCCTGCTCGTCGACGTACGCCGGCTCCCGGAGCTGCGGGGCATCGCCCGCACCCCCGGCGGGATCCGGATCGGCGCGCTCACCACCCTCGCCGAACTCGCCGCCAGCCCGCTCGTGCTCGCCGAAGCCCCGGAGCTCGCCGCGGCCGCCCGCGCCAACGGAGACCCCCAGGTCCGCAACCTCGGGACCGCAGGGGGCAACCTGGCCGTCCGCGGGCCGCGCGCCACCGACCTGCCCGCGGCCGCCATCGCCGCCGGCGCGGTGGTCGAACTGGCCGGCCCCGGCGGGCGCACCACCGCCACCGCCGAAGAACTGGAGGGCGACGGGCCGCCGCCCGGTGCCGTGGTCACCGCACTGCTGGTGCCCGCCGCCGGGCCGGCCGCCGCCTTCGAGAAGACGGCCGACCGGGCGACGCGCTACCCGGTGTGCGCGGCCGCCGTGCGGATCACCCCCGAGGGGCCGCGGATCGCGGTCACCGGGGCCACCGCCCGAGCGCTGCGGCTGCGCGGGGTCGAGGCCCGGCTGCTCGGGGGCCCGTACACCACCGAGGCCGTGCTCGCGGCCTTCCGCGCCGAGCCCCGGGAGCTGTTCGTCCCCGGGCGCGGTGCCTCGGCCGAGTACCTCGGCCACCTCGCGGGAGTACTCACCGCCCGCGCGCTGCAGAGGGCGGAACGGGCCCTCGCCTGACCGCCCACCACGCGGAACCGACAGGAGTGGCCGACGTGACCAGGACGACCGCGGGGGTCCACCCGCGCCCGGGTGGCCCGCCGGCCGCCGGCTCCGGGGGCCACGCCTCCGGCACCGAAGGTTCCGGTTTCTGGGTCGTGGGCGCGGTCCTCGTCCTGCTGATGCTCTCCTCCTCCGTACCGTCCGCCCTCTACGTGCTCTACCAGGAGAGATGGGACCTGTCCTCCGGGATGGTCACCGTCGTCTTCGCCGTGTACGCCGTCACCGTCCTGCTCGGGCTCCTGCTCTTCGGGTCCCTGTCCGACACCCTGGGCCGGCGCCCCGTGCTGGGCGCCGGGCTGGTCCTGGCGATCGCCTCCATGGGACTGTTCGCCGGCGCCCAGGGGCCCGGGCTGCTGCTCGCCGCCCGCGCCGTGCAGGGGCTCGCCGTGGGCCTGGCCACCGGGGCGATGGGGGCGGCCCTGCTGGAACTCGCCCCGCGCTCGCGGCCCGCCCTCGGCGCCCAGGTCAACAGTGCGGGGCCGACGGTGGGCATCGGGCTGGGCGGGATCGGCGCCGGGCTCCTGGTCCAGTACGCGCCCGCCCCGACGGTGCTCAGCTACCTGCTGCTCGTCGCCGCGTTCGCGGCCACGCTGGTCGGCGTCGCCCGGATGCGGGAGAGCGCCCCGCTCGGCCCGGGCGGGCGCAGCTGGCGGGTCGTCCCGCACCGGATCGGGGTCCCGGCCGCCGTGCGCGGCCGGTTCGCCGTGCTCGTGCTCACCGTCGTCGCGGTCTGGACCGTCGGCGGCTTCTACCTCTCGCTCGGGCCGCACCTGGCCCTGTCGCTGCTGCGGAGCACCAACTACCTCGTCGGCGGGGCCACCGTGGCCCTGCTGGCGGGCGCCGCCACCGCGGCCCAGCTGCTGCTGGGACGCACCGCACCGCTGCGGACGGCCGTCCTCGGCCTGTGCGGGCTGCTGGCCGGGCTCGCGCTGGTCCTGCTCGCCCTGTGGACCGGCTCCGCCGCGGTGTTCCTGGCCGGCACGGCCGTGCTCGGCAGCGGCTGGGGCGCTGCCTTCCTCGGCGCCTTCCGGGCGCTGAGCGCCCTGGCCGAACCGGAGCACCGGGGCGAGCTGACCGCCGCCGTCTACGTCTTCGCGTACCTCGCGATGAGCGTGCCGGCGGTGCTCGCCGGACTGCTCACCAACATCCACGGGCTGCACCGCACCTCCGTCGGCTTCATGGCCGCCGTCGCCGGGGTGTGCGTCCTGGCCCTGACCGCCACGCTGCGGCTGGCCGCCCGGACCCGGGCCGAAGGGAGTACGCCATGAGCGCCGCCGACGGCACCGATCCGGGCGCCACCGACCCGCGCGGTGCGGACCCGGGTGGTACGGACCCGGGCCGCACCGGCCCGGGCGGCACCGACCTGCGCCGGGCCCTGGCCGGGCTGGAGGTCTTCGCCGCGCTGACCGGGGAGCAGCTCGACTGGCTGGTCTCGGTCTCCGAGCCCCGGGTCCTCGCCGACGGGGAGGTCCTCTTCCGCGACGGCGAGGAGGCCACCGGCTTCCACGTCCTGCTCTCGGGCGGGCTGGTCGTCACCAAGGTCGTGGACGGCCGGGAGGAGGTGCTCACCCGGCACTCCACCGAGGAGGAGGGCGTCGCCGCCGAGGACCACGACGGCAAGCCCTCGGCGGCGCACCGCTTCACCGGCGAGCTGCCGCTGCTGACGGACGGCGCGTACGTGGCCACGGCCGCCGCGAGCGGGCCGGCGACGACGGTGGTCGCCTACCCGAAGCCGGTGTTCTTCGAGATGCTGACCCGCTGCAACGGCGTGGCGGCCGTGCTGATCCCCGTGCTGGCCTGGCGGATCAAGTCCTCCGAGGTGCAGGCCCGCAAACGGGCCACCGTCGAGGCCCTCGGGACGCTCGCCGCGGGCCTCGCGCACGAGCTGAACAACCCGGCGGCCGCCGTCGCCCGGGCGGCCCAGGAGCTCTCGCCGGCCCTGGACCGGCTCACCCGCAGCGCCCACGCCTGGGGCGCCGCCGCGGGCGGCGCGGAGCGCGCCGTACTGGACCGGGTGGCGGAGGAGCTGGACAAGCTGCCCCCGCCCGCCACCACCGACCCGCTCGCCCAGGCCGACGCCGAGGAGGAGGTCGCCGACTGGGCGGAGGAGGCGGGCGCCGAGCGCCCCGGCCTGCTCGGCGCGGGGATCGCCGACCTCGGGCTGGAGCTGGGTTGGCTGCTGGAGCGGCTGGAGGGCATCGGCGAGCCGGCCCTGCCCGCCGCCCTGGACCACCTGGCGGCCCTGCTGGAGATCCGGGCGCTGGCCGCGGAGCTGCGCGCGGCCGGTCCGAGGATCTCCCAACTGGTCGCCGCCACCCGTGATTACGCCAATCTCGACCGGGCGCCCGAGCAGCGCTTCGCGGTGCCCGACGGACTGGAGAACACGCTGGTCGTACTG
Organism: Streptomyces sp. NPDC029014; assembly: GCF_055564695.1. NCBI lineage: Bacteria > Bacillati > Actinomycetota > Actinomycetes > Kitasatosporales > Streptomycetaceae > Streptomyces > Streptomyces sp. NPDC029014. Next base: position 19,885 of record NZ_JBVHVT010000058.1, on the reverse strand, counting down.
CGTGCCAAGCTCGCCGGCATCACCATCGTGCGCGCGTACGAGCCGGACCTGCCCGAACTGACGGGCTACCCGAGCGAGCTGAACCAGGTGTGGACGAACCTGGTCGACAACGCGGCCGAGGCCATGGAGGGCTCCGGCACCCTCACCCTGCGGGTGCGGGCCGAGGGCGCCTGCCTGGTCGTGGAGGTGGCCGACACCGGGCGGGGGATCCCCGAGGACTCCCTGCCGCGGATCTTCGAGCCCTTCTACACGACCAAGGACGTGGGCAAGGGAACCGGCCTCGGGCTGCACCTCAGCTACCGCATCGTGACCCAGCGCCACCGCGGGTCGATCACGGCCCGCTCGCGTCCGGGGGAGACCCGGATGATCGTCCGGCTGCCGCTGAGCGCGGCCGCCGCCTGCGCCGAACCACCGTCCGAACCCACCACCACCAGTTGAAACGGAGTCGCCATGGCCACGTACGACATCTCCAAGCTGCACCCGGTCTTCGTCCGGCAGATGGACGCGCTCGCCGCGCTGGACATCGACGCGGTGATGAAGAACTACACCGACGACGCCGTACTGGTCCGCTTCGAGGGCGCCTCGGTCGGGATCGACGCCGTGCGCGAGACGTTCACCGGCTACCTGACGCTGAAGCCGACCCTGGTGGAACTGAAGGAGTACATCGAGACCGACGACACGATCTTCTACCGGGCGATCATGAATCTGAACGGCGCGCCGGAGCACGCATTCGGGACACTGGTGGTCCGCGATGGCCGGATCTGGCGCCAGACCGCCGGCTTCGGGAGCTGACCGGCGATATCCGGGTAGCGTGTGCGGGGAGGGCGGGGCAGCGCCCTCCCCGTGCGCGTGGGGAAATGGCTAAGGGGAGGTCATGGAACGCGAAACCGGTCGTATCGAGGCATTCAGTGATGGTGTATTCGCCATCGTCATCACGATTCTCGTCCTGGAGCTCAAGGTTCCGGAGGAGACGGGATCGGACTTCTGGCACGGCGTGTGGGAACAGTGGCCGCACTATGCGGCGTACGTGGTGAGTTTCCTCATCATCGGCGTGATGTGGGTGAACCACCACACCATCTTCACGCATCTCAAGCGAGTGGACCGACCCCTGTTGTTCCTGAATCTCGTGGTGCTGATGGTGGTCTCGGTGATTCCGTACACCACCACCGTCCTCGCGGAGCACCTCGTCCACGGCGGCAGCTCCGCCAACTCGGCCGCAGTGCTCTACAGTTCGGTCACCGTCGCCTACGCGCTCGCCTTCCTGGCCTTCTGGTGGTACGTCACCCGGGTCGGCCACCTGTTCCACGAACACGTCGACCGGGAAGGCGCCCGCGCCACCCGGATGCGCTTCGGCCTGGGCGCCATCGCCTACCCGCTCACCGTCGTCCTGTCACTCTTCTCCGCCACCCTCACTCTCGTCGCACACTTCGTCATTGCGCTCTACTATGCGGCGAACCAGATCCCCATCCCCCTCGTGGTAGAAGAAGAGCGGCTCGAATCTGCCAGCGACCTCAGGAAGTAGCCGCCACGGCCTACGGCCGTTTGGGGACGTCAAGTAGGGTATTGGATCTAGTGGTCGCGGGGGAGGCCCAGATGGCTCGAACAGTGCTGCCGGAGGAATCCGCCAAGGAAATCTCCGAATTGATCGACGTCCTGATCTCGCTATTCTTCGAATCGTTACCCCGGCGGGACCAGCGAAACTGGGCCCGCGTATATCTCAACGGCCTCGTCCGCACCAGCGGGAAGAAAACGATCCGCAACATCGCCGGAACGGGCGCGAGTTCCGTCGAGCAGAGCCTCCAGCAGTTCATCAGCAAGTCGCCCTGGGACTGGACCCCCGTACGGCGCTCGCTCGCCCAGTACCTCGAACGCACCGCCCAGCGCCCGCTCGCCTGGGTCGTCCGGCCCATGGTCATCGAGAAGGCCGGCGACCGCTCCGTCGGCGTCGGCCGGCAGTTCGTCCCCCAGCTCGGCCGCACCGCCAACTGTCAGCAGGCCAGCGGGATCTGGCTCGCCTCCAGTGAATCCAGCTTCCCCGTCGAGTGGACCCTCACCCTGCCCGCGCCCTGGACCGGCGAACTGCTGCGCCGCCGCCGGGCCGGGATCCCCGACACGGCGCGCTCGCTCACCCCCGCCCAGGACGCCGTGCACGCCGTCCAGCGGATGGCCGCCACCTGGCAGCTCCAGCGGCGGCCCGTGGTGATGGAGGTCGCCGGCGGCGACGTCGCCAGCTGCGTCGAGTCCTTCACCCTCCAGGACATCCCGTTCGTCTTCAAGGTCGACGGCTCGCTGCCCGTCTCCTTCGGCGGCGCCGGCCGCCAGCGGCCCGGCCCGTACACGGCGCCCGCCCGCGAGCTCATCGACTCCCTGCGCTCCCAGCGGCGCGTCGTCGAGTGGACCCGGCACGGCCGCGCCGAGGGAGCGGTGACCCTGCTGACCTCGGCCGCCATCCTCGCCGCTCCCGGCGAGGACCGTCCCGTACCGCTCCCGCCGACCCCGCTGCTGCTCATGGGCGCCTGGACGGAGGCGGCGCTGCTGCCCACCGAGTTCTGGATCACCAACATCGGCGACCGGCCCCTGGCCCAGCTCTTCCTGCTGGCCAAACTCACCGACCGGGTGTCCCTCGACTTCGCCGAGACCTGCGAACCCGTGGGCATCCGTGACTTCGAGGGCCGCTCCTTCCGCGGCTGGCACCACCACGCCACCCTCGCGAGCGTCGCCCACGCGTCCATGCTGCTCGGCTCCCGTGGCCGGACGTCCGCCGGCGCCGGATACCCCGGCCCCGCCCGCGGCCCCCTCGGCCCCGCCCGCGCCGCCGTCACCCCGGCGGGCCGCCCCACCGCCGCCGCGCCCGCCGCCACCGCCACGGCACCCGCCGCCGGCGCCGCCCGAACCGGCCCGGCGCCGGTGCTGCCGCCCCGGCCGTTCATCCCCGGCCAGAGCGCCCGGCGCGCGTACATCCGCTGACCCGTCCGCCGGAACCCCGCCCCGGACGGGGGCGCACCGCGGCCCGGACCCCTCTCGCGGCCTTTCGGGGGCCATCTCCCGTAGGAAGCCACGAGAGGGTCCGCTCCGTCCTGGACGATCGGCCCGGGCGGCATTCGTGCCGGTCCATGGGAGAATGAAGTACGTGCGTTTTCCCGGCTGCCCCGCACGGGTATGACGGGATCCTCCGACTGACTGGGATGTTCTGCACGTGCGTTTCCTCAATGACCTGAAGCCGCCGTACGACCTGACGTACGACGATGTGTTCATGGTGCCGAGCCGTTCCGCGGTCGGCTCCCGACAGGGCGTCGACCTCGCGTCGCCCGACGGCACCGGCACCACCATCCCGCTCGTCGTGGCGAACATGACCGCCATCGCGGGCCGCCGGATGGCCGAGACCGTCGCCCGCCGCGGCGGCCTCGTGGTCATCCCGCAGGACATCCCGATCGAGGTCGTCACCGACGTCATCTCCTGGGTCAAGACCCGCCACCACGTGCTCGACACCCCGATCACGCTGGCGCCCACCCAGACCGTCGCCGACGCCCTGTCGCTGCTGCCCAAGCGGGCCCACGGCGCCGGTGTCGTCGTCGACGCCGACAACCGCCCGATCGGCGTGGTCACCGACCACGACCTGACCGGCGTGGACCGCTTCACCCAGCTCTCCGAGGTCATGTCGAAGGAGCTCCTGCTCATCGACGCCGACATCGACCCCCGCGAGGCCTTCAACCAGCTCGACGCCGGCCACCGCAAGCTGGCGCCCGCCGTCGACGGGGACGGCCGCCTCGTCGGCATCCTGACCCGCAAGGGCGCCCTCCGCGCGACCCTGTACACCCCGGCCACCGACGCCGCCGGCAAGCTGCGCATCGCCGCGGCCGTCGGCATCAACGGCGACTACGTCGGCAAGGCCAAGCAGCTCCTCGACGCGGGCGTCGACACCCTCGTCATCGACACGGCCCACGGCCACCAGGAGTCGATGATCAACGCGGTCAAGGCCGTGCGCGCGCTGGACCCGCAGGTCCCGATCGTCGCGGGCAACATCGTCGCCGCCGAGGGCGTCAAGGACCTCGTCGACGCCGGCGCCGACATCATCAAGGTCGGCGTGGGCCCCGGCGCCATGTGCACCACCCGCATGATGACCGGCGTGGGCCGCCCGCAGTTCTCCGCGGTGCTGGAGTGCGCCGCAGAGGCCGAGAAGTACGGCAAGCACGTCTGGGCCGACGGCGGCGTCCGCCACCCGCGCGACGTGGCCATGGCCCTGGCGGCCGGCGCGTCCAACGTGATGATCGGCTCCTGGTTCGCGGGCACCTACGAGTCCCCGGGCGACCTCCAGCAGACCGCCGACGGCCGGCTCTACAAGGAGTCCTTCGGCATGGCCTCGGCCCGCGCCGTCCGCAACCGCACCTCGGAGGAGTCCGCCTACGACCGTGCCCGCAAGGCGCTGTTCGAGGAGGGCATCTCCACCTCCCGCATGTTCCTCGACCCCCAGCGCCCGGGCGTCGAGGACCTGATCGACTCGATCATCGCCGGTGTCCGCTCCTCCTGCACCTACGCGGGCGCGGGCTCCCTGGCCGAGTTCGCGGAGAAGGCCGTCGTCGGCGTCCAGTCCGCGGCCGGCTACGCCGAGGGCAAGCCGCTCCACGCCAGCTGGAGCTGACCCGTCCCTGAGGCCCACCCGGGTCGTCCCGGTGGCCCCGGGCCTGTTCCTCGCGGACGGGCCCGGGGCCACCGGCGTTCCGGGGCCGGCCCGGCCGGCCCGTGGGACGCCCGGCCCGGTCAGGGGAAGGCCCGGCCCGGTCAGGGGCGGGGGCGCTGCTCCCCCGGGGCGGAGCTGTGCACGCCCGCCCGGTACTTCGGGATCCGCAGGGTGACCTTCATGCCGGCCCCGATGCCCGTCTCGATCACCGGCCCGTACGCGTCCCCGTACACCTGCCGGATCCGCTCGTCCACGTTCGTCAGCCCGATCCCGGACGAGGAGCCGGCCTGCTCCCCGGCCAGGATCCGCCGCAGCAGGGCCGGGTCCATCCCCACCCCGTTGTCCTCGATGCTGATCACCGCCTCCGCCCCCGCGTCCCGGGCGGCGATCGTGATCAGGCACTCCCCGGCGGAGTTCTCCAGCCCGTGCTTGACCGCGTTCTCCACCAGCGGCTGGAGGCACAGGAACGGCAGCGCCACCGGCAGCACCTCGGGAGCCACCTGCAGGGTCACCTTCAGCCGGTCCCCGAACCGGGCCCCCGCCAGGGCCAGGTACTGCTCGATGGACCGCAGCTCCTCGGCCAGCGTGGTGAACTCCCCGTGCCGCCGGAAGGAGTAGCGGGTGAAGTCGGCGAACTCCAGCAGCAGGTCACGGGCCCGCTCCGGATCGGTCCGGACGAACGAGGCGATCGCGGCCAGGGAGTTGAAGATGAAGTGCGGGGAGATCTGCGCCCGGAGCGCCTTGATCTCCGCCTCCATCAGCCGGGTCCGCGACCGGTCCAGCTCGGCCAGCTCCAGCTGCACCGACACCCACCGCGCCACCTCGGTCGCCGCCCGCACCAGCACCGCCGACTCCCGCGAGCCGTACGCCACCAGCGCCCCCAGCACCCCGTCCTCGCCGGTGAGCGGGGCGACCACCGCCCACTTCAGCGGGCAGTCGGGACGCTGGCACTCGGTCCGCACGCTCTGGCTGCGCCCCGAGTCCAGCATGACCGTGACCCGTGCCATCGCCCGCCGCTGGTGGTGGTCGGCGCCCGGCCCGTCCCAGGCCAGCACCGCGTCCCGGTCCGTCAGGCACAGCGCCTCCGTCCCCAGCAGGGAGCGCAGCCGGCGGGCGGCCTTGCGGGCGGCGTCCTCGGTCAGCCCGGCGCGCAGCGGGGGAGCGGCCAGCGCCGCGGTGTACAGGGTGTGGAACGTGGCCCGCTCCACCGGAGTGCCCAGGTCCGGGCCCGCTGCGCGCTCGGCGCGCCGGGCGTGCCACCGCCCGCCCGCCCAGCCCAGGCCCAGCAGCACCGCCCCCGACACCGCCGAGGCGGCCAGCAGCGCCGTGGTCACGCCGTACCCCCCGTGGCCCGGGCGGCGCCCGTACGCCCGTGGCCCGGGCGGCCGCCGCCCGGCAGGGTCCCGGCCACGGACTCCGGCAGGTGCAGCCGGGCCAGGGTCGCAGCCGTCCCCGCAGGGACCCGCGACCGGGTCGCCACCGACACCAACACCATCGTCATGAAGCCCAGCGGCACCGACCAGGCCGCCGGCCAGGCCAGCAGCGCGTGCGCCCAGCCCTCCCGGGCCAGCCCCGCGCGGGTCGCCAGCACCGCGCCCAGCGCCGCCCCGCCGCCCGTGACCATGCCGGCGACCGCCCCGGGCGGGGTCAGGCCGCGCCACCAGATCCCCAGCACCAGCAGCGGACAGAACGACGAGGCCGACACCGCGAACGCCAGCCCCACCGCGTCCGCCACCGGTACGTCCGCCAGGGCCACGCTCCCGGCCAGCGGGACCAGCATCGCCACCAGCACCGCGATGCGGAAGGTCCGCACCCCCCGCCGGGCCAGCACGTCCTGGTGCAGCACCCCGGCCACCGCCATGGTCAGCCCCGAGGCCGTCGAAAGGAACGCCGCGAACGCGCCCCCGGCCAGCAGTGCCCCCAGCAGCTCCCCGAGCAGCCCGCCCAGCATCCGCTCCGGCAGCACCAGCACCACCGCGTCGGCGTCGCCGGTCAGCGCCAGCTCGGGCACGTAGGTCCGGCCGAGGGCCCCGTACAACGGCGGCAGCAGGTAGAAGAAGCCGAGCAGGGCGAGCACCGCCAGGGTGGTGCGGCGCGCGGCCGGGCCGTTGGGGCTCGTGTAGAACCGCACCGCGACGTGCGGTAGTCCCATCGTGCCCAGGAAGGTCGCCAGGATCAGCCCGTAGGTGGCGTACAGGCCGAACGCCTGTCGGTCCCCGCCCAGCGGCTCCGACCAGCGGGAGGCTCCGGCCCCGGCGGCCGGCCGGGACTGCGGGACGGGGGTGCCGGGCGTGAACTCCAGCCGCGCGGGGGCCCGTACGAGGTGTTCCCCGGCCGGGAGGGTCAGCGGGGCGGCCGTGTGCGTCCGGCCGTCCAGCCGTCCGGTGACGGTCACCGTCAGCGGTGCGTCCAGGGTGAGGCGGACGTCCTCGGCGAGGGTGACCGCGGTGTGCTCGCGGAAGACCGCCGGGGCGTCGAAGGAGGCCCGGGGCGCGCCGTCCCCGGCCCACGCGGCCAGCAGGAAGAAGGCGGGGACCAGCAGGGCGGTGAGCTTGAGCCAGTACTGGAAGGCCTGCACGAAGGTGATGCTGCGCATGCCGCCGGCCGCCACGGTCGCGGTCACCACGGAGGCGACGACGACCCCGCCCACCCAGTGCGGGGCCCCGGTGAGGATCTCCAGGGTCAGCCCGGCGCCCTGCAACTGCGGCAGCAGGTACAGCCAGCCCACCCCGACCACGAACAGCACCGCGGTCCGGCGCACCGCCTGCGACTGGAGGCGGGCCTCGGCGAAGTCGGGCAGCGTGTACGCGCCCGAGCGGCGCAGCGGGGCCGCCACGAGGGCCAGCAGCACCAGGTAGCCGGCGGTGTAGCCCAGCGGGTACCAGAGCATGTCGGGCCCTTGGAGCATCACCAGCCCCGCCACACCCAGGAAGGAGGCCGCGGAGAGGTACTCCCCGCTGATGGCCGCTGCGTTGAGGCGGGGGCCCACGGTGCGCGAGGCGACGTAGAAGTCGGAGGTGGTCCGGGATATCCGCAGGCCCAGCGCGCCGACCAGGACCGTCACCAGGACGACGACGGTGACCGCGGTCAGCGCGTACGTCTGGTTCACCGGGGGTCCTTCGGCCGGGGAGGGGGAGGGCGGGGTGACCGGATTCTATGCAGCGCAACCGGCCGGCAACAGGCGGGATCCGGCGTGTTCCGGGGGCCTCCCGTCGGCCATCCGGGACCTGCGGAGGGAGGCACCTCGGGAGGCGCCTCGGAGGCCTCACGGCGTGAGGTCTCGGTGCTCCGTGCAGTCCCGCAGAGCGATCTCCAGCTCCACGTACGAGTCCTCGGCGCGCCGGAAGGCCAGCCGCAGCGCGGCCTCCGCCCGGGGCGGGAGCTGGAGGTGGGCCCCCTCGTTCACCGCGTACAGGACGTCGGCCCAGCGGGCGGCGGCGCTGCGCAGCCGGGCGAGCAGCACCTCGGCCTCGGCGGGACCGGCCGGCCGGGTCCGGGGCAGTCCGGCCACCGCGTCGAGCAGTGCCTGGATCTCCGCCATCGGCACCCACCCCCCTCCCTGACGACCCGCGGTCCCACGATAGGGGCGGCCGGGGGTCCGGGCGCATGCGGCCGCCGCCCCTGCGACCGACGGCACGGCTGGGGCGCCGTACGTCCCGTGCGACGCGACGAACGGCCCGCCCGCGCGCCGGACGGTCGGCGGATCAGCCGGTCGCCTGGCGCAGCAGCAGGTCCCGCAGCTGGCGCGCGTGCCGGCGACTGACCTGGAGCTCGGCGGCGCCGATGCGGACGCTGGTGGTGCCGGCGTCGATCCGGAGCTCGTCGATCCTGCGCAGTGCCACCAGGTGGCGGCGGTGGATGCGGACGAACCCGCGGGGCGCCCAGCGCTCCTCCAGGGTGGACAGCGGGATGCGGACCAGGTGGCTGCCGGCGTCGGTGTGCAGCCGGGCGTAGTCGCCCTGGGCCTCCACGTAGGCGATGTCGGCGATGGCGACGAACCGGGTGACCCCGCCGAGCTCGACGGCGATCAGGTCCTGGGCCCGGTCGGCGGCGGCCCCGGCCGCGCTCCCCGGGGTGGGGGCCGCGGCGGTGTCCGGGGCGGGGCGGTGCCGCGCCGGGCCGGCCGGCGGCACCGCGGTCGGGCCGGTCGGGCCGGTCGGGCCGGCCGCGCCGGGCGGCTGCTGCGCGGCGCTGCGGCCGAGGTGGTCGCAGGCCCGCCGGACGGCCTCGGCCAGCCGCTCCGGCCGGACCGGCTTGAGGACGTAGTCCACGGCCTTGAGGTCGAAGGCCTGTACGGCGAAGCCCTCGTGGGCGGTGACGAACACGACCAGCGGGGGATGCGCGAACCCGGCCAGCAGGCGGGCGATGTCGAGGCCGGTGAGCCCGGCCATGTGGATGTCGAGGAAGACGACGTCGATGGCGTCGGCCCCGTCGGGCCCGCTCTCCAGCGCGCGGGTGATCCGGCGCAGGGCCCCGGTCGCGTCGCAGGCGCCTTCGGCGCTCAGGACGCGGTCGTCGGACCGCAGCAGGTACAGGAGTTCCTCGAGGAGCGGCTTCTCGTCGTCGACGGCCAGTACGCGCAGCATGCGACGAGAGTGTAGGGAGCGGCGCGCCGTGGCGGAACGGTGCGCGGCCCGCCCGCCGGGGGAGGGGGAGGCGGGGGGCCGCGCGGCTCGCAGGGTGGGGGGGGAGGTGAGGGGAAGGGGTCAGGAGGTGGTGATCAGCTTGCCGTCGGGGGAGACGGCGTACCAGGTGCCGCCGACGCCCTGGCCGTTGATGTCACCGGGCTTCTTGTCGCCGGTGAAGGTGTAGATGGGCCAGCAGTCGACGCTCTGCTGCTTCTTGCCGTCGGGGCGGTCGAGGACCGAGAAGCCCTTCTCGATGATGCCCTTGGCGTTGGCCTTGTCCACCGGGGGTACGATCGGCCACTTGGCCACGCAGTCGCCGGTGCAGTTGGAGGCCATCGGCCAGGCGGTGTCCTTCTTGAAGCGGTAGACCGTCATGCCGTTGCCGTCGACGATGTGGTCGCCGAGCTTGGGGTCCTTGGCCACGGACAGGGACCCCTGGGCCGGGGCGGCGCCGCCGGAGCCCGACCCGGAGCCCTCACCGGAGCCCGAGCCGGAGCCGGAGCCGGAGCCCGAGCCGGAGCCCTCACCGGAGCCGGCGGCCCCCTTCGCGGCCTTCTTGCCGTCGGGGGCGAGCGCGAACCAGGTGCCGCCGACGCCCTGGCCGTTCTGCTCGCCGGCCTTGGTGTCCTTGGCGTAGCGGTACACCGGCCAGCCGCCCACCGTCAGCTGCTTGCTGCCGTCGCTGCGGGCGACCTCGCCGAGCACGGACGCGTCCATGCCCGAGGCGGCGGTGACGTCGCCGGCCGCGACCGCGGGCCAGGCCTTGGCGCAGTCGCCGTCGCAGTTGGACTTCGGCGGCTTGGGGGTGTCCTTGTCGAAGCGGTAGAGGGTGAAGCCGGCGCTGTCGGTGAGGACCTGCCCGAGCTGCTCGGTCTGCGCGATCGCCAGCTGCCCGGCGGCCTTGGTGCCCGGGTTCGCGCCGGCACCCGCGTCGCCGCCCGAGCCGTAGTCCGAGCCGTACTCCGAACCCGCCTGCGCGGCGGCCCCCGCCGGCTTGACCGCGCCGGCCTTGGTCTCGCCCTGGCCGCAGGCCGTGGCGGTCAGTGCGACGAAGACCGCCACGGTGGCCAGGGTGGTTCCGCGCTTGATGCCCATCTCGATCTCTCCCACGTCGGTGTTCCCGTGTCCGGCGCCCCGATGTGCGGTGCGTCGGCAACTGTGCTCAGGACACGGGGTGGGGAGCCCGATCTGTTCACGGCGGGCGGTGTGGGGTGTTTCACTCAGCCGCCGTCGAACCCGGCCCGCCGCAGAGCCGTGACCACAGCAAGGCCCATCACCCGGTGTCCGGCGTCATTGGGGTGCAGCCCGTCCTCCAGGTGCTCGGGTCCGAGCAGGTCCCGGCCGGGCAGCAGGGCCAGCCGGTCGTCCCCGGCGGCGACCCGGTCCCGGGCGGCCCGCTCCATCGCGTCGCGCAGCGCGCCCAGGGTGGCGCCCAGCCGGTTCGGGGTGCGCTCGGCGTCAGGCCGCAGCACCGGGGAGACCAGCAGCAGCGGGGTGCGGGGGTGCCCCTGGCGGACCAGGTCGAGGAAGGCGCGGGTGGTCTCGTACAACAGGGGCGCCGAATGCGGCACGCGGGACCAGCAGTTGGTGCCGAAGGCGAGGGTGAGGACGTCGGCGGGGAGGGCGGCGAGCTGCTCGGCGGTGGCGAGCTCGCCGCGCGCGGCGCCCGCGTACCCGAGGTTGACGGTGTCCCAGCCGAGCGCCCGCCCGGCGACGGCCGGCCAACCGTGGGCGGGGCGGGTCGACCACCAGCCCTCGGTGATCGAGTCGCCGTGCACCACCCAGCGCGGCGCGGCCGGCGCCGGGGCGACGGGGCCGCCGATCCCGCGCAGGCCCAGGATCAGCGGGGACTGCGCCTCGGGCGGGTGGACGGTGAAGGGGCCGGGCCCGCCGGGCAGGCCGATCCGGACGACGGCCTCGGGGGCCGGGTCGGTCCACACCTCGCGGACCACGCCGTGGCGGTCCCACAGGGCGAAGCCGTGCGAAAGGTCACGCAGCGCGTCGGTGGGGCCGGGGACGGTGGCCCGGTAGTGGATCTCCAGGGCGCGCGCCGCGTCGTCCGCGGTGAACTCCAGCCGCACCCCGATCGGCAGCGTGGCCCGCTCGCCGGTGTCCCAGGGCAGCCGCAGGGTGTCGTCCGGATCGGCGCGGACCGGGCGGCCCCGGTCGAGCCAGGCGACCCCGCGCAGGAAGGGCTGCGGATCGAGCCAGGCCGCGGCCGTGGTGTCGGCATCCATGGCCGCACGCTCCGGCAATTCTGACGGACTGTCAAGAAGGGCGGTTTGGGTGATTCACGCACTGATCGATCATCAGCGTGCAACAAAGGGCTACTCAGAACGGATCCGTGCAATGATCGTGCGCCAATGTGCAAGGATGGTGCATTACGGGCGGTATCACTCAGCTCGTAGGCTCACTCGCTGTACGTGGAGTGGCGCGGTCCGCCTGCTCGGCGGTCCGCCCATGCCCAGACACCTGTCTGCGTCCTGCTCCGGATCGCTGCGGCCGATGCCTCAACCCTCATCCGCAGTGTCAAAGGAGTCCCCTCGTGCTCGATCACGACCAGGCGCCGCCGCTCCCGAAGGAGTCGCGAGGGCCTGTGAACCCGCTGCTCCGCCGCAAGCCCGTGGAGCAGCTCGTCGCCGAGGGTGGCCAGGGTGAGGGCGGCACGCTGCGCCGCTCGCTCACCATGTGGCAGCTGACCATGATCAGCATCGGTGCCACCCTGGGCACCGGCATCTTCGTCGTCCTCGGCACCGCCGCCCCCAAGGCCGGCCCCGCCGTGACGATCTCCTTCATCATCGCGGGCCTGACCGCGCTCTTCTCGGCCCTCTCCTACGCCGAGCTGGCCGGCTCCGTTCCGGTCTCGGGCTCCTCGTACTCGTACGCGTACGCCACCATGGGTGAGTTCATAGCCTGGATCTGCGGCTGGTGCCTGGTCCTGGAGTACGCCGTCTCCGTCGCGGCCGTGGCCGTCGGCTGGGGCCAGTACCTCAACGAGCTCCTCGACGGGACCATCGGCGTCACCATCCCCGAGTCGGTCTCCGCACCGCTGGGCGAGGGCGGGTTCATCAACCTGCCGGCGCTGGTCGTCGTCCTGCTCTCGATGGTCTTCCTGATGCGCGGCGCCAAGGAGAGCGCCACGGTCAACTCGATCATGGTCGCGGTGAAGATCGTCACCCTGCTGCTCTTCATCGGCATCGGCGTCATGGGCATCAAGTCCGGCAACTACACGCCGCTCGCCCCGCTCGGCGTCACCGGCATCAGCGCCGCCGCCTCCACCCTGTTCTTCTCGTACATCGGCTTCGACGCCGCCTCCACCGCCGGTGAGGAAGCCAAGAACCCGAAGAAGGACCTGCCGCGCGCGATCATGCTGTCGCTGGGCATCGTCACCGTCCTCTACGTCCTCGTCGCCTTCGTCGCCGTCGGCGCCATGCCGTGGCAGGACTTCGAGGGCACCGAGGCCGCGCTCGCCCAGATCATGACCGACGTCACCGGCACCAGCGTCTGGGGCGTCGTCCTCGCCGCCGGCGCCGTGATCGCGATCTTCTCCGTCGTCTTCGCCGTCCTCTACGGCCAGACCCGCATCCTCTTCGCGATGTCCCGCGACGGCCTCGTCCCCAAGGTCTTCGCCAAGGTCGACGAGAAGACCGGCGCCCCCCGCGCCAACGTCGTCCTCGTCTCCGTCTTCTGCGGCGTCCTCGCGGCCTTCATCCCGCTGGGCAAGCTCGCCGACGCCACCAGCATCGGCACCCTCTTCGCCTTCGGCCTGGTCAACGTCGCCGTGATCGTCCTGCGCCGCACCAAGCCCGACATGCCGCGCACCTTCAAGGTGGCGCTCTTCCCGGTCACCCCGATCCTGGGCTTCCTCGCCTGCGGCTACATGATGTTCAGCCTCGATATGGCCACGTGGATGGTCTTCGGTGGCTGGATGGCGGTCGGCCTCGTGGTGTACTTCTGCTACGGCATCCGCCGTTCCCGCCTGGCCACGGAAGAAGTGGCCACAGCAGAAATGTGATCCACCCGCAGTGCGACTGAACGATCTCGACGAACGCATCGTGCACGCCCTCGCCGAGGACGCCCGCCGCTCCTACGCGGACATCGGCTCCGAGGTCGGACTCTCCGCCCCCGCCGTGAAGCGGCGCGTGGACCGGCTGCGCGCCGAAGGGGCCATCACCGGCTTCACCGTCCGCGTCGACCCCGCCGCCATGGGCTGGGAGACCGAGGGTTTCATCGAGATCTACTGCCGCCACAACACCTCCCCGGACGACATCCGGCGAGGACTGGAGCGGTACCCCGAGGTGGTGTCCGCGTCGACCGTGACCGGCGACGCGGACGCCCTCGTCCAGGTCTTCGCCTCCGACATGCGGCACTTCGAGCGGGTCCTGGAACGCATCGCGGGCGAGCCCTTCGTGGAGCGCACCAAGTCCGTGCTCGTCCTCTCCCCGCTCCTGCGCCGCTTCACCTCCGGCGCCCCCGCGTAGGGGCCCCGCAGGGGACGGGTCCCTGCGGCCCGCGGCGGCAGCGGACGTACGACGGAAGGCCCCCGGCACATCGTGCCGGGGGCCTTCCGCGTACCCGCACCGCGAGCCCCGCGGGGGCGGGGACGGCGTTCACCGGCCGCCGCGGGCCGCGGCCGCGGCCGCGGGCGCCAGGTCGGCCACGACGGCCTGGCGGCGGGCCAGCAGCATCCGCCGCTCCTCCTCCGTCAGTCCGCCCCACACCCCGAAGGGCTCGCGCGTCCGCAGGGCGTGCTCCAGGCACGCGGCCCGCACCGGGCAGACCGCGCACACCCGCTTCGCCGCCCCGTCGCGCTCCTCCCGCTCCGGACCCCGCTCGCCCGCCGGGTGGTAGAAGCGGCCGGGGCCCAGGTTCCGGCAGGCCGCCCGCAGCTGCCACTGCCAGTGGTGGTACGCGGCCCCCGGCAGCCGTGAGACGTCGTTCATGGCGGTGTACCTCCTGTCGTCGATGAGTCCGCGTGTGACCGCTCGACGCCCCGCCAAACCTGTCGGCCGCCCCACCCCGCACCGGATGGCGCGATTCCGCCCCCGGAGGGCCGAGGACGGGGCTGAGGGCGGGGCCTGGTCATGTCTGCGGGGCCGCCGGGGTGCGCAGGCCGATGAAGGACGGGCGGCGGCGCAGGGTGAAGCCCATCGACTCGTACAGGGCGATCGCCCCCGTGTTGTCCGCCGCGGCGTGCAGGAACGGTCGCTCGCCGCGGGCCACGACCTCCGCCGCCACCGCCCGGATCAGCCGCGCGGCGAGCCCCCGGCCCCGGTGGTCGGGGTGCGTGCACACCGCGCTGATCTCCGACCAGCCCGGCGGCCGCATCCGCTCGCCCGCCATCGCGACGAGCCGTCCCTCGTCCCGTATCCCCAGGTAGGTGCCCAGCTCGACGGTCCGGTCCAGGAACGGCCCCGGCTTCGTCAGCTCCACCAGCTCCAGCATCTCCGGCACGTCCGCCGGGCCCAGCCGCACCGCCTCCGGCGCGGACTCGGCCCGGACAGCCGAACCGTCCAGCTGGACACCGCCGATCGAGAGCACCGTCGTCCACCCGTCCGGCGGGGCCAGCAGCCCGGTGACCCACACCGGCGCGTCCGGCCCCACCAGCTCCGCCAGGTCGGCCCAGGCGCGCGGGTCCCCCGGGTCCGCGAGCGCCGCGAACGGGGAGGTGTCGGCGGTGTAGCGGGCGGCGAGCCCGCCGGGCGCGGTCTCGGCGAAGGCGCCGCCGCTGGGGCCGTTCAGCGCGGCCCAGACGGGGTTGTCCAGGACGTGCACGGGCGCTGCGGTCTCGGTTTCGGGCGACATGGTGCGGGGCGCTCCTCTCCACCGGACGGCGCGCCCGGGCCCCGCACAGCGTGTCGACGGCCCCGCGCACCGCCGACAGACTGCTCGGTACGACGGTCACCATGGTCAGCAACGGTCGCGGGCGGCTTTATGCCCCGTGGAGCGCCGGACGGACCCCCCGCCCGCGCCGACGACGGCCGATATGCTGGACGACCTGCGGCGACCCGGCTTCCGGCCGGCCGCCCGCGGTGGCGCCCCGAGGCCCGTTCCGCCCTGTCGTGACGGTAACCCCGCAACCCCGCGCAACGAATCGCCGCCCCACGGGCCAAACGCGCAACGAATCGATGCGCGCAGCGCAACGGTCACGGCTTGTCGGGGTCGAACGCGTAACCGTACCTTCATAGGACACCACGCCCCATCTGCCACAGAGGTACGCCCATGCCCCCGCTGCGCACCGCCCTCCTCCAGAGCTCCGGAGTTCTCGGTGACACCGCCGTGAACCTGAAGGCGCTCGACGAGGCCGCGGCCCGCGCCGCCGAGGCCGGCTCCGGGCTCCTCGTGACCTCGGAGATGTTCCTGACCGGCTACGCACTGCCGGTCGAGGACATCGCCTCCCTCGCCGAGGCCGCCGACGGCATGTCGGCCCGCGCCATCGGCGAGATCGCCCGCCGCCACGGGCTCGCCGTCCTGTACGGCTACCCGGAGCGGGACGGCGAGACCGTCTACAACTCGGCGCAGCTCATCGGCCCGGACGGGGCCCGCCTCGCGAACTACCGCAAGACGCACCTGTTCGGCTGCTTCGAGCAGGAGGCCTTCACCCCCGGCGACGTCCAGGTCGTCCAGGCCGAGCTGAACGGCCTCCGCATCGGCATCATGATCTGCTACGACGTGGAGTTCCCGGAGAACGTCCGGGCGCACGCGCTGGCCGGCACCGACCTCCTCCTCGTGCCCACCGCGCAGATGCACCCGTTCCAGTTCGTCGCCGAACAGCTCGTCCCCGTACGGGCCTTCGAGAGCCAGATGTACATCGCGTACGTCAACCGCACCGGCCCGGAAGGCGAGTTCGAGTTCGTCGGACTCAGCTGCCTCGCCTCTCCGGACGGGGTCACCCGGACCCGGGCCGGCCGCGGCGAGGAGATGGTGATCGGCGAGGCCGATCCCGAACTGCTGCGGAACTCGCGCGAGAACAACCCCTACCTCCGCGACCGCCGCCCCGGGCTCTACTCCTCCCTCGTCTGAGCCCCCCGGCCCGCTCCGTCCTCCCCCTCTGCCCCACCCTGCAAGGAGTCGTACCCCATGACGTCCACGGTGCCCACCACCGCCGTCCCGCACAGCGACGGACAGCCGCCGATCACCATGTTCGGCCCGGACTTCCCGTACGCGTACGACGACTTCCTCGCCCACCCGGCGGGCCTGGGCCAGATACCGGCGACCGAGCACGGCACCGAGGTCGCGGTCATCGGCGGCGGCCTGTCCGGCATCATCTCCGCCTACGAGCTCATGAAGATGGGCCTCAAGCCCGTCGTCTACGAGGCGGACCAGATCGGCGGCCGCCTGCGCACCGTCGGCTTCGAGGGCACCGGCACCGAGGGGCTCACCGCGGAGATGGGCGCCATGCGCTTCCCGCCCTCCTCCACCGCCCTGCAGCACTACATCGACCTCGTCGGCCTGAAGACCGAGCCGTTCCCGAACCCGCTGGCCGAGGCCACCCCCTCGACGGTCGTGGACCTCAAGGGCGAGAGCCACTACGCCGAGACGATCGCCGACCTCCCGCAGATCTACCGCGACGTCGCCGAAGCATGGAACGCCTGCCTGGAAGAGGGCGCCGACTTCTCCGACATGAACACCGCGATGCGCGAGCGCGACGTCCCGCGCATCCGCGAGATCTGGGCCAAGCTCGTCGAGAAGCTCGACAACCAGACCTTCTACGGCTACCTGTGCGAGTCGGAGGCCTTCCAGTCCTTCCGCAAGCGCGAGATCTTCGGCCAGGTCGGCTTCGGCACCGGCGGCTGGGACACCGACTTCCCGAACTCCATCCTGGAGATCCTCCGCGTCGTCTACACCGAGGCCGACGACCACCACCGCGGCATCGTCGGCGGCTCCCAGCAGCTGCCGCTGCGCCTGTGGGAGCGCGAGCCCGAGAAGATCATCCACTGGGCCCAGGGCACCTCGCTGTCCTCCCTGCACGACGGCACCCCGCGCCCCGCAGTGACCCGCCTGCACCGCACGGCCGGCAACCGCATCACGGTCACCGACGCCTCCGGCGACATCCGCACCTACCGTGCCGCGATCTTCACGGCCCAGTCCTGGATGCTGCTGTCCAAGATCGAGTGCGACGACTCGCTCTTCCCCATCGACCACTGGACGGCGATGGAGCGCACCCACTACATGGAGTCCTCCAAGCTGTTCGTCCCGGTCGACCGGCCGTTCTGGCTGGACAAGGACGAGGAGACCGGCCGCGACGTCATGTCGATGACGCTCACGGACCGCATGACCCGCGGCACCTA
Organism: Streptomyces sp. NPDC029014; assembly: GCF_055564695.1. NCBI lineage: Bacteria > Bacillati > Actinomycetota > Actinomycetes > Kitasatosporales > Streptomycetaceae > Streptomyces > Streptomyces sp. NPDC029014. The sequence goes on along the minus strand of NZ_JBVHVT010000058.1, from coordinate 2,288 downwards.
CCTCCTCGACAACGGCCCGGACCAGCCGGCCGTGATCTGCCTGTCGTACACCTGGTGCGACGACAGCCTGAAGTGGCTCCCGCTGTCCGCGAACGAGCGGATGGAGGTCATGCTGAAGTCCCTCGGCGAGATCTACCCCAAGGTCGACATCCGCCGCCACATCATCGGCAACCCGGTGACCGTCTCCTGGGAGAACGAGCCCTACTTCATGGGCGCGTTCAAGGCCAACCTGCCGGGTCACTACCGCTACCAGCGGCGCCTGTTCACCCACTTCATGCAGGACCGCCTCCCGGAGGACAAGCGCGGCATCTTCCTCGCCGGCGACGACATCTCCTGGACGGCCGGCTGGGCCGAGGGCGCCGTGCAGACGGCGCTGAACGCGGTCTGGGGCGTCATGCACCACCTCGGCGGTGCCACGGACTCCACCAACCCGGGCCCGGGCGACGTCTACGACGAGATCGCCCCGGTCGAGCTGCCGGAGGACTGACCTCCGCAGCCCCCGCGACCACGGGCCGCCCCCGCGTACACAGCGCGGCGGCGGCCCGTTCTCAATGCCCGGGGGCGGCCGCTGCGTTCGGCGCAGCCCCCTCCGCGGGATCCCGTGGCGGCGCCGACCGGCGCCACACCAGCCGCCAGCGCTCCGCCCGCGCGGCCAGCACCGCCTCGTCCCGCGTCGTCGGGGTGGTGCCGAGGCTCACCCCGCAGCCCGCGCAGAGCCGGTGGCGGTGGTGGCCGTCGCGCAGGACCCGGGTGCCACGGTCCGCCCCGCAGACCGGGCAACCCTCCGGGGCCCCGGCCGCGGTGCGCAGGATCCGCGGCATGACGGCATGCAGGGGCTCGTCCGGGTGGAACTCGGGATCGGGACACCACAGGCGGCGTGTCGGCTCCGGCGGGTTCGCCGCGCGTACGCCCGCGGCCTTCTGGGCGGTCCGCCGGACCTGCCAGGCGGCGTACCCGGCCCGCCACAGCTCCCGCGCGGCGTGCAGTTCCTCCACCGCCCACACGAGCGCGCCCGGATCGTCCTCCAGCCGGGCCGGGACCCCGGCGCTCACCGTCAGGTGGTGGTAGGTCGCGCGGAAACCGTACGGGGCGAACTCCGTCAGGCAGGTCCGCAGGGCCGACAGCCGCCGGTGGGGCGGGCGGGAGACGTCGTGGACGCGGCGGCGGTGCGTGGCGAAGCTGGTCACCGCCCGACTGTAGGCGAGCAGGTCCGCCCCCGCCGGCGCGGCCCGGTGCCCAGCGCGGCCGGGTTCCCAGGGTGCTGCCCCAGCCACGCGTCTCGAACGCCGGCGGGGTCGGGGTGGCGCGGTCCCGGCTGCGAAGTGGCGGCGCGAGGGGAGGCCGGGGCGGCGGCCCGGCGGGAACCTCAGGCGGTCGGGGTGAGCAGGCAGCGTCCGACCAGGCCGACGCCTGCGTCCAGGGACTGCGTGAACTCCCCCGCCAGATCGGGACTGTCGCGCAGGGCCCACAGCAGGCGGGCTGCCGACCAGGCCGCGTCGCGGGCCCGTTCCAGGCTCCAGGAGCCGAGCAGATGCGTCAGCGGGTCGGCGACCTCCAGCAGGTCGGGGCCAGGCATCAGGTCCTCGCGGATGTGCTCCTCCAGTGTCACCAGGGTGTCCCCGACCCGGTCGAAGTCGGCCTCCAGGGCGGCGGGCGCGCAGTCCAGGGCGCGACAGGAGGCCACCACCGCCACGGGGAGGTCGTAGCCGATGTGCGCGTTGATCCCGGCGAGGGCGTGCTGGAGCGGGCGCACCCCGGGGTGGCGCCGGTACTGGAACAGGGGCCGCCAGCAGGCCGGTACCCGGCGCCCGTCGGAGGCGGTCTCCACTGCCGCGAGGTACCGCTCCGCGAACAGCACGGTCAGGGTCGTGGCGGTGCGCACCTCGGGGAACCCCCCACGGGCGATGCGCTCCCGCAGCTCCCGCGTGACCGTCAGGTAGATCCGGTTGAAGACGGCGACCCCGTCGCGTGGGTGCAGCAGGTCGTCCAGCCGGCGCATCCGCGCGAGCACCGGGTCCAGCGACACCTCGACCGTCATCTGCGCCATGGGCCCGAGGGTCCCAGGGCGCGCCCGCCAACGGGAGGGCACACGGCCACGTTTCGCCGGTTCGGGCGAAACCGGACCCGTTGGAGCGTGGTCCCCGGTACCGGTTCGTGCCGACGCTCGTGAGCGCGGCGCGGCCCGGGGGAGGAGCCGTGGGGGGGGGGGGGGGGGGGGGGGGGGGGGGGGGGGGGGGGGGGGGGGGGGGGGGGGGGGGGGGGGGGGGGGGGGGGGGGGGGGGGGGGGG
>NZ_JBVHVT010000057.1:0-58797 GCF_055564695.1 Streptomyces sp. NPDC029014 | reverse complement strand
CCGGTCCGCCCCCTTTTGCCGGGCCGCTTCCTGCTCCTGCACGGCTTCTTCCAAAGCATCCATGAGGTGCTTGCTGACGCGCATTCCTGCGGCGTCATGGTGGGCGCGGACCGTGGTGGAGTCCACGCTGACCAGCGACAGGTCTGTTCTTCCCGCGCGGGCCCCCTCGGCGATCAGGCCTTCCAGCAGGGCGGTGAAGACACCGGCGTCCCGCCAGACGCGGAAGCGTCCGTAGACGGTGGCCCAGGGGCCGAACTCGGCAGGCATCTCCCGCCACTGGGCACTGGACCGGAACCGCCAGATCACCCCCTCGAACTGCTCCCGCAACCGCTCGGGGTACGGGCCGTACCTACCGATCGGCAGGTATGGCTCGATGAACTTCCACTGGGCATTGGTAAGTTGCCTGCGAGTCACGACCCCAGTCCTACCGGGTCCCACCCCGCGAGGAGGACAGAACCCGGGAACTGATCACGACATCACACAGGCCCTAGGAGACGGCTGTTCCTGAGGACTGCCCGGGAACCGGAACACCCCTGGGTGAAGGGGATCGTGCGGAAGGGTTATTTGGATTCGATCCGTCCCACCGCCTCGGGGCCGGTCGTCAGTGCCTCGCACGCGGTCTGCCAGGTGGGGGCGCCTGGGTGGAGCCGGGTGTGGAGGTAGGCCGCGGTGAGCCGGGCGAGGGCGGCGACTCGCTCCGGGTTCTCGTCCGTGGTCTCGGCGGCGTCGTATCCGGCGATCCCACCGAGTCCGTGCTCCGCGTCGAACAGGGTGAGCAGGGTCTTGGGGCCGGGGGCGAGGGTGTAGGGGTCGGCGTGCCAGGCCGGCCCCATGTCCGTGAAGTGCCGGGAGTCGTCCTCGTCTCCGGCGACGACCAGCGCGGGCGTGGTCATGGTGGAGAAGTCGACGGCCCCGATGACCGGCCACTGCTCGGCCATGGGCCCGTTGAGGACTTCACCGCCCCTGCCGGGTGCGGCGAGCAGTACACCCGCCTTGATCCGGGGCTCGACGAGGTGCACCACGTTCCCGGTGTCGGGGTCGTTGAGTCCGGCGCCCAGCAGGAGGGCGGCGGTGAAGCCGCCGAGCGAGTGTCCGGCGAGGGCGATCTTGGTGTGGTCGATCCGTCCCGCGAGCTGCGGCACGGTGCGCTCGAGCACGTCGAGCCGGTCGAGGATGTGGGTCATGTCCTCGGCGCGGGAGCGCCAGAAGTCGGGTGCGCCGGGTGCGTCGGCGACCAGGTGGCTCAGCGTCCGGGAGGTGAGGTGAGTGGGCTGGACGACGGCGAATCCGTGGGCGGCCCAGAAGTCGGCGAGCGGCGCGTAGCCGTTGAGGGAGGAAAGGTTGTTCGAGGGGCCGTGACCGTGGGAGAGGAGGATGACGGGGAGGCCGGTTCCGGTCGCGGGTGCGGAGACGCGCACCTGGAGGTCCACAGGTCGTCCGGGTACGGGGAGGACGACGGGGCTGAAGGACAGGACTGGGACCGGCGCGCCCAAGGCGTCGGTGCTGGTGGCAGTGGTCGTGCTCATGATGTGGGTTCCCTTTCAATGGCACCTACCGGTCTCCGGCGGACGGCGACGGGCGGCGGACGGGGCAGCGGTCGGGAGCGGCCCGTTTCGGCTAACCTGAAACGGAGCGTCGCTCCATTTACTATCCGGAGCATCGCTCCGTTTTGTCAACCGGCATGGGAGGACTATGTGATGGCCACCGAGAGCCCTACGGGGGAACCGCCGTCCCGAGGCAGGCGGGCCGACGCCCAGCGCAACCGGCAGACGGTGCTCACCGCCGCCGCCGAGGTGTTCGTCACCTCCGGCGTCGACGCGCCGATCCGCCAGATCGCGGCCCGGGCGGGCGTCGGGATGGCCACGATCTACCGCCACTTCCCGACCCGGGCGGATCTCGTCACCGCGGTGTACCGACACCAGATCGAGGCATGCGCCGAAGCCGGGCCGAACCTGCTCGCCGGCGCCGACTCCCCGCTCGACGCACTGCGCCAGTGGATCGACCTCTTCGTCGACTTCCTGGTCACCAAACACGGACTCGCCGACGCCCTGCAGTCCGACGACGACCGCTTCGCCGCGCTGCACACCTACTTTCTCGACCGCCTGTTGCCCATCTGTGCCCGACTGCTCGACGCCGCGGTCGACGCCGGCGACATCAGGCCCGGCGTGCAGCCGTACGAGCTGATGCGCGGCATCGGCAATCTCTGCATCGGCCGCGACAGCGACCCCCGCTACGACCCCCGCCGTTTGATCGAACTGCTCCTCCGGGGCCTACAGCGACCTTGACCGGCTCGGCGCCGACGTTCACTGACAGGGGCCCGCGTGGGCCCCGGCGCTCGCCTCGGCGGGGCCCCTGATGCGGCACCGGCCGGAGTCCTGGCCCAGCACCGCCAACGGCACCGTCCCGGCGCCGCCAGCCGGACCACCGTCGCCCCGAACGCCCCTGCCGTCAGGGTGGCCAGCTCGTCGGCGTCCGCATCGGTGAACCAGCCGGACAACCGGTCCTCCCCCTCGGCCTCGTCGGCGAGGACCAGGTGCGGGTCATCGAGCCGGAACCGGAACGTACGACACTCAGCTCCGACCACGACCAGCGAGGCCGCCGGCGCGGCCACAGGCACCTCGATCTTGTCGTGGGCAAGCGACCACTCGACCACCGCCAGCCGGTCGAACTGCGGATGCACGTCCGTACCGCCGAACGGGGCGGGGAAGTCCAGGTGCCGGCGGCGCCAGCACGCCACCGCGGCCCGGCCCACCCGAGCCATCCGCGCCACCTCCGCCAACAGCACCCAGCCCCGGCCCGGAACAACCGGGTTCAGGGCCGCGAGCGGCGACCGGCTTCCCGGACGGGCCGCGCCCACCGCCCGCCAGTCCACCGAGGGCCGGACGACGGGGAGCAGGGCGACGTCCTCGGCGCTGTTCAGCGGGACGGTCGTGACGCCGCCTTGCCGCTTGTAGTCGATCTCCACTGATCCGACGGGGGACAGCCATCCGAGGCGGCCGGCGATCTGGTCGAAGTCGACTCGGCGGACGCCGAGGCGGCGGGCGGCCTGGTCGCAGACCTCGATCTCGTGGTCGTGGTGGGGCATGTGCCGGATGCGAACATGGCGGCCTGATTGGCCTGCCATCCAGGCGCCCAGGTAGTCCCTTCCGCGCCAGCGCACCCCGTGGCTGCTCAGCTTTCCTCGGGCAGGCGCACTCGTGCGTGCTGGTCCTACTCGGGGTGCGGCTGGACGGCACCAAGGAGTTGATCGCGCTGGCTGAGGAGCTGCGGGAGAGCACCGCGTCGTGGGCCGACCTGCTGCGTGAATGCCGCCGTCGGAGGATGCGCGACCCGGAGCTGGTCGTGGGTGACGGCTCGCGATGGGCCTGTGGAAGGCGCTCGCCGAGATCTTCCCCGGCGCCCGCCACCAACGGTGCTGGGTTCACAAAGCCCGCAATGTCTCGAACGTCCTGCCGAAGTCCAGCACAGCCGGGCGCCACGAAGGCGATGCAGGAGATCTACAACGCTGAGGACCGCGAACACGCCGAGCAGGCGATCGAGGCGTTCGCCAAGACCCCCGGCGCGAAGTTCCCCAAGGCCATTGTGAAGATCACCGAAGACCAGGAAGAACTGCTGGCGTTCTACGACTTCCCGGCCGAGCACTGGATCCACCTGCAGACCACGAACCCGATCAAGTCGACCTTCTCCACCGTCTCTCCGCACGAAGGTCACCCGCGGCGCCGGCAGTCCGGCCGCCGCCCTCGCGATGGTGTTCAAGCCCGCCGAGTCCGCCCAGGCCCGCTGGCGCGCGATCACCGGCGCCCACCTCGTCCCGCTGGTCCGCGCCGAGGCCCGCTTCGGACGCGGTCAGCTCGTAGAACGCCCCCGAAAACCCCGCAGCATGCACGTGTTCAGCTGACACACTGAGGCGAGGCCGAACCGCAGAACCGCACAGAGGACCCAGACGCCCCATGGTGAACCCACTCGACGCTCCCGACGCGGTGGAAGCCGCAGCTGAAGCGCTCGAGGAGCTGCTCGACGACTGCAACCATGTGTCGTCCATAGAGCTGCTCCATGTAGTCCCAGTGGCTGGGACGGCACCCGGTCATGACTGGATGAAGGGTGTCGCTCAAGCCGTGTACGACGCGGGGGCCAGTGGACACCAGGTAGGAACGGGGGTCCACCCGTTCGAGTCACCGTACGCCTGGCGGGACATCCTCCGCCGAGAGGTGACCGACGGGTACATGCAGCCCGCCAAGAAGTGGCCAGACGCCAACGTGCGCACGCCGGTTGAGATCCGGCAGGCAGGCGAACTCGCCGATGGCGTCGCCGACCTCATCGAAGCACATCTGGGGCCCGTCCGAGCCTGCGCCGACGTCTACGGCCCGACGGGCTACATATGGTGGCGGGACTTGCTGCTGGTCACCAGCGACTGGGCCACCATCCTGCATCTCGAGATCTACGACTGACCGAACACGCCCCCGTCCACTGCGCCGCCGCCTCAGCGACCTTCGTCTTCCCCGCCCCCGTCCGCGACGCCGTCAACGCCGCCTTGATCGACGCCCTGCACCTGGCGCTACGGCAGCGCCGCCCTGGTGTCGGCGTACGAGCCGAAGTGGATAGTCGCGTACGGATCCACGTGCAGAGGTGTCAGGTACCCGGTGTTCATGGCCAGGGCCCGATCATGTGCAGGAAGCCTCTTGCGCCTTCGGTCAGCTTCGACACATGCAGAAAGGATGACCAGCCGGATCGGTGAGAACCCGCGCCCTGGTTGCCTCATGAGGTTGGTGGTCAGGCTTGCCCGCGCCCAGGTCCAGCAGCCGCGCCTCGGCGTCGTCCAGATCCACAACGTCAAAGCAGAGGTGCAGTTGCTGGGAACGGTCTGGTCAGGCCAGCACGGAGCCCGGTAGCCATCGAGCCGTTGAAAGCCGAGGAAGAGGCCATCCTCACGGTAAGGGCCGCGAAGTCAGCGTCCGACTGCGGGTGGGGTTCGAGGCCGGTGGCCTGCTGATAGAACGCCGCCAGGGCCAACGGATCAGGGCAGTCGAGTGTGATCGCGGGCCACGCGCCGGCCGCGGGTGACCGCGGCGGCGGGTGGTCACTACCCCTCCGACGTGGCGGCCGGCGCGTTGATGGGCGGCGCGGCCGCGGCCCGGTCGGTACGGCGCCGCGTCTCATGGTGCGCTGCTGGCGATGACCACGCGCGCCGGGGACTGACCGGGGACGTGCCCGGCACGGAGGCGGGGAGCGGGCATTCCTCGTCGGCCCGATCGTGTCCGGGACGTGGGTGGACAGGGAGTCGACGGCCCGGAGAAGGGTGACCCGGCGCTCTCCCGCTCTCCTGAGCACCTACTGGTGCCCGAGGGCGAAGGCCGCCAGGAACCCGGCGACGGTGACCAGACCGGTCAGCAGGTGCACTCGGCTGTAGGCCTCGGGAATCATCGTGTCCGCAATCATCGCGAGGATCGCCCCGCCCGCCACCGCCGTGATCACTGCCATCACCGTCTCGGACGTCCCACCGAGCAGTGCGTAGCCGGCCAACGCCGCCAGTCCGCTGATGACGGCGATGCCGGCCCCCAGGGCGAAGACATAGGTGCGGCTGCGGCCGGCGGCGCGCATGCCGGCGGCGCTGGCCAGCCCCTCGGGCAGGTTGCTGATGAACACCGCCCCCACCGTGGCCGCTCCCAGGTGCCCTCCGCCCAGAAGGCTGGTGCCGATCACCACGGATTCCGGCACCCCGTCCAACAGGGCCCCCAAGGCGATGGCGTTGCCCGATCCGGGCTCCCGGGACTCGGACGGCTGGTGCCGGCCGGAGCGCTTGCGGTGTTGGGCACCGCGCCGCGCAAGGAGGGCGTTCGCCGCCGAGTACGCCCCGGCTCCGCCGATGGCGCCGGCCGCCACCGCTCCCAACCCGGACCGCTCGTACGCCTCGGCGATCAACTCGAATGACACCGCGGCCATCAGCACACCGCTGCCGAACGCCATGACCAGCGCGATCCACCGCGGCGGGACCCGCATGAACGAGCCGACCGCGGCCCCCACCAGCAACGCCGCCCCCGCGAACAGCCCCCACCCACCCGCAACCAGCGCTCCCACCCCGAACCGCCCCTTCCTCACACTGCCGACCGATGCCGCCGCATGTACCCCGTCGAAGGACGTCGACGCCGGCGGCGTGCCGACGGTCAGGAGCCGCCGCACTGTGGTGCGTCCCGTGCCCGAGCGTTCGGACGGATCGGAGCCCACCCGACATCTCGCAATGGTGACGCGGTACGGACCCCTCTCGGACGTGGCGGCCGGCGCGCTGATCGGCGGCGCGGCCGCGCCCCTGGTCTGTACCCGCCCCGTCTCATGGGGCGCTGTCGGTGATGACCATGCCTGCCCGAGGGTGACCGGCAGGTTGCGGGGTATGCGCGCCCCGAGGAGCCCCTGACATGCGGAGGAAGGTGGAGGGTCGATGAGTGTGGTGGGAAGCCGTCCCGGCCACGGCAGTGACGAGTCGGTGGGCGAGCTCGTGAGACGGGCGTCGCAGCAGATCTCGGAACTGGTGCGGGAGGAGATGCAGCTGGCCCGGGCCGAGATGACGCAGAAGGGCAAGCGGTACGGGGTCGGCGGCGGCCTGTTCGGCGGCGCCGTCCTCCTCGGGGTCCTGGCCGCCCAGGCCCTCGTCGCGGCCGCGATCGCGGCGCTCTGGCTGGTCCTGCCCGTGTGGGCGGCGGCCCTGATCATTGGCGCCGTACTGGCGGCCGTGGCCGCGCTGCTGGCCGTGGCCAGCAAGAAACAGGTCGTCCAGGCCGGCAGTCCCGCACCGGACAAGACCATCGACAGCGTCAAGGCCGACATGGCCGAGATCAAGGAGAGGGCACACCGATGAGCCACCAGTCCCAGGACGACGAATCCGCCTCTGTGCCGGCCGCGGAGCAGCTCCGCAACCAGGTCGAGCACACCCGCGTCGAGCTCGGCCAGACCGTGGAGGCGCTGGCGGCCAAGGCCGACGTCAAGGCCCAGGCAAAGGAGAAGACGGCCGAGATCAAGGAGCAGGCCGCCGAACAGATTCGGCACAAGGCGGCCCAGGCAGCGGAGATGATCAAGGACAAGACCCCGGACCCCGTGCTCGACAAGGCGTCCCACGCCGCCGCACAGGTCCGCGACGGCATGACCCACGTCGGCCACCTGGCAGCGGCCAAGGCCCCGGAGCCTGTGCGCGAGAAGGCCGAGGCGGCCGCGAAGACGGCGCGGGCCAACCGCACGCCGCTGTTGGCCGCCGTCGCGGCGCTGGTGGTGTTCCTGCTCGTGCGACGTGGGCGGAGGCGCACATGAAGGCCTCCAAAATCGCGTACCGGCCCGTTGGGCTGGCTCTCGGCGCCCTCAGCGGCCTGCTCGCGGGCGCGGCTTTCAAGCAGGCCTGGAAGGTGTTGGGCCACGACGACGACGCGCCCGATGCCATCGACGAGGACCGCACCTGGCGGGAGGTCCTGATCGCCGCAGCCCTGCAAGGCGCGATCTTCGCCGTCGTCAAGGCCGCCGTCGACAGGGCCGGAGCCGCCACCACCCGACGCCTGACCGGCACCTGGCCAGGCTGACCACCCCGCAGGCAGGTGGTCGTGTGGCAGGACGAGCGCGGGCTTCCCCGTCGGGGAGAGGCGGGATCGGGGTGCCTGTGTGGGACACCAGGTCGGGCGGAGGTGGGGAGGGGGTGGCGTGGCGTCGGCGGATGAGGGCGGAGGCGATCTCTTCGAGGTCGGGGTGGGTGGCGGCGACGGCGCGCAGGACCGCCTCCGCGCCGCCGCGTGGAGCCCACCGGGCACGCCGCCCTCAATCCACCTCGCGGCCGACAGCCGCTGCTGGCCAAACGACACCGGCTGCGGCATGTTGGACCGCCACTCACGATGTCGCAATGCGTGCAACGTCCATGGGCAGCACCGTACGGAGTCCACCGGTTGGGCCTTGAGCGCCTCGCACGGTCCGGGCACAGGGTCCGGAGCCTTCCGCTTCCGCCCCCTGACGTTTCACCCGGCCGGTGGTCCGCCTTGGCCGACCACAGGCGCCAGGCACGCTCGTCGAGGACGTTGCCACGTCGCGGTGCGTCAATGCTCGCAGGACGGCCGGACGCGGAGCAGCTCGGTCCGCAGGACGGGTGTGCCGTCGACCGGTGCCGGGTCCTCCGCGGTCGGCTCGATGCCTCCGGCGGCGACTTTGTCGAGGGTCGTCAGGCCGTCGGCGCCGACCGTGCCGAACACCGTGTAGTTCGGTCGCAGCGCGGAGTCGCCGTAGACGACGAAGAACTGTGAGCCGTTCGTGTTCGGGCCGGCGTTGGCCATCGCCAGCAGGCCGCGCCCGTAGAGGCGGCGTGCGCCGGTCGGGTCGGTGGGTGCGGGCGGCAGGTCCACCGGCAGTTCGTCCTTGTACTTGTATCCGGGCCCGCCCTCACCGGTACCGGTGGGGTCGCCGCACTGCAGGACCTTCAGCGTCGGGTATGCCGTCAGACGGTGGCACACCGTGCGGTCGTAGAACCCATGCCGTGCCAGGTGCAGGAAACTCTGGACCGTGCACGGCGCCTTGGCCCGGTCCAGGTGCAGCGGGAGCGGGCCCTGGCTGGTCGGAACAGCCATGTCAACCGTGCCCCGACTGGGGGTGCGCCGCGGGTCAGGCGGCAGCGGAACAGGGCGTGCCGGCGGCTCGTCCGGGGTGTGGGTGTACTGGCAGGGGCCGTGCGTGGTGCGCGGCGGAGCGCCGTCGGAAGCGGTGGCGACGCTCCCCCCGGACATGACTAACGCCACGGCCGCGAATGCGCTGATCAGTGCTCGTTTCATCTCGCACGCCCTCCCAGTGATCGCCAGGTCTTGGAGCGGTCGCAGTCTAGGGCGTGGGTGTGGTCCGCGGGAGTGGTTAACGGCAGGTGGCTGGCGCGGCCGACCCCGAGGTCCTCGCCCTCCAGCTGACGTCCCTGCTCGACGGAGCCACTGGCGGTGTAGGCGTCACGAACGCATCGGGGCGACCTTCGTCTACGCCGGGATCAACGTCACCACCACGCCCCTGTTCGCCGGTACCCGCGGCGCGCAGCTCGCCAGCCGCGCCACCCTCATCGACTGCGACACCATCCCCGCCCGATGAGGGACCAGCCAGCCCTTCCCCGACCTCACCGCCTTTGGAGGCCTGCCTCGACACGATCACACGGGGCAGAACCGGGACGGATCGGCCGCCGGTACCAGGCGGACCTGATCGGACGGGATCCTAAGTGGGCTGTTCGTTGCGGCGTTCCAGACGGTAATCCTGTCCCCCGTCGTGTTGAAGGAGAGGTACGGGTGGCTGGGGTCAAGCACGCCGCCTTGCTCATTCAGATCGCTGCGGGGCACCGTCGGCTGCAGGCACACCCACCGTGGCCGGGCCCCGTAGTACACGGGCGCAGCCTTGCGCTTCGTGGCCGCCTCCATCGTGTCCTCGGCAGCATCCCTGGCCGACGCGGTGAGCAAGTACGCCCCCAGCACCCCGTAGAACAGCAAGGTCGAAAGCACCGCCATGACGCGCTCGCCCGGGCGCGTCGACGGCCAATGAAGGTGCTTGGCGATACCCCACAGCGCGGGCAGGCCAGGACCAGGCTCAGCAAGCCGATCAGCCTGGCTCCGGAGACCCTCCGCGCCAGAGGGGACACCTCCAGATCATCCAGGGAGAGCATCATCCGGTCCGCGTAAACCCCGTAGCGCTCGACCGCCGCGGGGGGAATGCCCCGGGGGCGGGTCAGTAGCTGATGACGACGACGCCGTCGCTCCCGGGGGCGCTGTCGGGGCCTCCGGCGCCGGCGCCGGCGGACACGGGGCCGGCGCCGCCGGTGCCCGGTGTCCCACCGACGGCGTTGCCGCCGCCGGCCCCGGGGTAGGTGCCGGCGGTGCCGCCCGGACCTCCCGTGGCCGGAACGGCGAGGGCCGGGTTGCCGCCGGATCCTCCCGAGCCGCCCGCGGCCGAGGCTGTGGTCGCGCCGGCCCCGAATCGGCTGGCCCCGGCCCCGCCGCCGCCTCCACCGGCGTCGCCGAGGACGTTCGCGGCGAGCTGGGCAGGCGAGGATGCCGAACCGGCAGCCGTCAGCGGCTACGTCCACGAGGCCAGGATCAGGTCGGCCAGTGCCACTGCGGCGATGCCCACACCTGGTTGGCTCCCTGGTAGCAGCTGTACTGCACGGCTGGGCCGAAGTCCACGAGGCTGTAGTTGAGGATCTCCAGGCACTTTTCGCTGTTCTGGTTGCGCAGCATCATCCGGTTGCTCGGCTGCCCGGGCCCGATGAAGACCTCGACGAGCTCCCACTTCTGGTTGGCTCCGCCGTGGCAGGTGTACTGGGTCACGGTCGCGAAGTCAGCGGTGCTCCAGCCGTACACGTCCAGGCACTTCCCGCTGTTGACGTTGACCAGGTTCTGCCAGTGCCCGCCCGCCGGCTGTATGTACCACTTCTGGTTGTTCCCGCCGTGGCACGTGTACTGGTTGACGTTCGCGAGGTCGGCGGTGCTGGCATACGCCACCTCCAGGCACTTGCCGCTGTTCAGGTTGCCGAAGGTAAAGGTCGTGGTCGCCTCGGCAGGCGTTGCGGCGAGGCATAGGAGGACCGCGGCGGAGATGACTGCGGCAACACGTTTCAGCGAGGGCATTCGAATCACGTTCGGCCTCCGGGACGGCGACGTCGGTGGCGGGTGGTCCCGCTCTCCCGCTCACCAGGTTGGCCTTCGGTGCGAGTCCGATCAATACGAACAAGTTCGTAGCGCCGCAGGAGTTTTGCGCCGAGTGAACTCCTGTGACAGGAGGCCGAGTTCGGTAAGGGCTGCATCGCACATCTCGCCGGGGCCGGCTTTTCACTGGTGGGCTTGCGGCTTCCTCATTGTGGTCCGATGCACCGTGGCGGCGCGCTTCCGTGCCGTCATGAGCGAGCCTTCGCCCAGGGCGAGGACCATCCGGCGTGTGGCATCTGCCCGTCGAAGCGGCTGCCGCGCGAGGCGTTCGTGGTCTATGACCGGCCGTCCTGGGAGTGCCCGTTCGACCCGGCCGACGGCTTCCGCTACACGGCTGATGGCACTCCGCGGCCTGTGTCCACCCGCACAACGTCTTTGGGGCCAGGGCTGACAGGGCGATGCGGTAGCAGATGAGGGTGCAGGCGATGCTGGTGAAGGCGAGGAAGTGGTCGGCCTTGCGTTCGTAGCGGCGATGGAGGCGGCGGCAGCCGGCGAGCCAGGACATCGTCCGTTCGGTGGTCCAGCGGTAACGGCCCAGACGCTGGAATGACTCGATGCCGTTGCGGGCGATGCGGTGGGCGATGCCACGTCCGCGTAACCATCGCCGCAGGTGAACGTAGTCGTAGCCTTTGTCCGCGTGGAGCTTGCCGGGCCTGCGTCGCCTACGCCCGCGGCGCGAGCGGATCGGCGGTATGACGAGGGGCTCGAGGGCCTGGCTGTCGTGCAGGTTTGCGCCCGAAATCCCGATGGACAGGGGCAGACCGGTCCGCTCGGTGATCAAGTACACCACAGCCCCTGCCCCGGCCAGCCAGCTCAATCGACCGCTCACCGGACCATCCTGCGAGGTGCGCCGGTAGCGGACGGGCAGATCGCACGTCTGCGACGCCGCAACCTCGAGCGCAGCTCACCAGTCACGAACTGATTTCCGGCTGTGAGAATTCTGCCGCATACCGATCTGGTGGCTGACGCCTACAGATACACAATGGGTCGGCAGATCATGGGTGAAGTCTTGCGGCACACCTGATACCAGGAAACATACGTTCCGGTCCAGAATTCCCCGCAGGCCCCTGCACTTCCGTCAGGGTCGTCTACGTAGCCTTGGTAGCCGTTGATCTCCGCGAAGAGCACACGGAACCCCTCCCCATTAGCATAGGTGTCGCACGAGTAAACCCGCTTGTTGCCGCCGTTGACCCCTCCATGCCCGCAGATGCTGCGCCCCAAGAAGCCGCAGCCCCCGAGCGCGCGGTCGCTGTCGGCGGCGGCTGTCGGCGCAAGCCACATCCCCACCCCCAGGACGACCGCAAGCATCCCACCCACCCCGGCCCCCCTCTTGCTTCCTCGTATCCGCATGACTCTCTCCCCTACGGTCAGAAGTGGGCGTACCACTACAGTCGCGTGGCCGCAATGAGCCACGCAGGATGCTTCGCAGGCCTCAACGTTCAGCGCGATTTTTGCACGGGGATCTCTCGGGTGAAATCAGCAGAACGGGCCATCCCTTCAGGTGTATTTCGGCCGCTCCGTAACGCACCCGGTATCTTGTTACACGTTTCCTCCCAGCGTCGTGATGCCAGTCCTGCGATCAGACGCCGGGTGCTTCACCCGCCTGGGACGACCGATCCAGCGGTGAAGCGCGACTGCTCCCCGGTCTGGGCCCCCGCCGCTCTGCCGTCTCGCACGCGCACCCGGGGCGGACTGTGACCGACGCCGCCCCGCCGACGCGGCCCCGGCCGGGTGGGCAAGCCGGGTACGGGGGCGGCTTGCCCAGGCTCCCCTTGGGCTTGCCCAGCGTGCGTCGCGGTCAGCTGCGGCGGCGGAGGAAGCCGCGGCTGGGTCTGCACGGCTCCTGGCCGCGGCTGCCCCTGGTCGTCCTCCGGGGGCGGCGGCACGGTGGCTTGGAGGCGAGCGGCTTGTTCGCGGGCGACGTCGTCGGCGTGGCAGGTGCCGCACACGGTCAGGTCCCCAGCCGTCCACGCGCCGCCGCGCGCGGTGGCCTCCTCCCAGCGCTCGTCGGTGGACTTCTGCCCGCACCGGTTGCACACAGGGCGCTGCGCCTCCCGCTCAGCGGCACGGCGCCGTTCCTCCTGGGCGTCGGCGCGGCCGGCCTGGTCGCGGCAGAGGGCGTCACCGTCGGGGGTTGTCGAGCGCGGCCGTCAGCGCCTGCTCGCCCGTCTGTCCCAGCCGCCGCCAGACCGCCGCGCCTGCACCCTCCTTCTGGAGCTACTCCAGGGTGGTGTAGACGACGGGCACCGCCTGAGCGTAGTCGAGGGCGGTGGTCCCCCGGTGGTAGGTCTCGTACCGGCGCGGCACCCAGTAGCGACGGCCGGACTCACCTCGCCCGGCACAGCAGTGATCATGGAGTGCCAGCACCACGCTCTGGCGGTAATCGTTGGGCGGAACATAAAGCAAAGCGCACTCCAGCACCCTTCTGGACCCGCTGGCCGAGAACACGGCGATCGCCGCGTGCGCTCTCGCCGACGCCACAGGCCCCGATCGGTGGCGTACCGACGCCATCGAGGACGCGGCGACCGCTCTGGAGGTGCTCGCTGGGGCGCTGTCCGAGCTCGGCCCAGAAGCAGCTGAGCTCTTCGAAGTCATCCCGGCGCACGACAGAGGGCGTTCCGAGGAGGACGGCTCCTGAAAAACGGGTAGGGAGGTGCCGGGGGTGGGCGCATGCTGGCGGGAATCCTGGTGTTCGGCTGGGTGTGGTGGGCGATCGCGACGCTGCCGCGCAACACGGCCGCGCGCAGGGCCTGGAACACGGGCGTCCTCGGCGCGTCGGTGTTCCTTGTCCTGGTGGCCGGGGCGTACGGCGCGCAGGTCGCCGCGCCCATCGGCCACGACGGGCCCTCGCCTGCGGTGGTCTACATGCTCCAGACCGCGGCCGTCGTCACCCCGGGCGCCGTTGCCGCTCTGGTCCGAGCCGGCAGGCTGGCCCGTGAGCAGCCGGGTGAGGACCGAACGCATAGGGGAAACGGGGCAGATGCCGGGCAGGTGACCGGGCCCGGCCGGAACGTTCCCGTGGCCGTCGAGTTCTTCGCGGCCCCGGACGACCGGGCCGCCGAAACGGGGCCGCCACGAGGGAAGGCGTTTCCCGCGCTGGAGTGCACGGGCTTCGATCCCGGCGAGGCGGTAGGGGACTGGGAGTTTCTCCTCACCGGGGAGACAGCCTCGGAGCTGCGGTCCCTCAGGCCGACGGAGAACAGCGGTTCCACTGTGTTCGAGGTTCCCGACGGGCTGTGCGAGGCGCTGGCGCAGGCGAACCGGCGCCGGCTCGTCGAGGTCGCTGCCGCTTGGGCCGGGCTCGCAGCGGGCCGGGACGAGCACCTTCCCGTCGAAACAGCGGTCGAGACGCTGACGGAGCTCGCCGACCTGGCTCACACGGCAGCGGGTCTTCGGCAGCGGCTGTACTGCTGGTACTTCGTACCCTGACCCCCTTGGCACGCCAGCTCCAGGAGGAGGGCCAGGCCATCGACCCCGAGGACCTGGCCCCCATCTCGCCTTACCTGACACATCCGCCGCTTCGGCGACTACTCCACCCACGAACTCGGTCTTGAGCCCGAGGCGTACGACCGGCACCTGGACGTCGACTTCAGCCCGCTCCGCGGCGACGACTCGCCCGCCCCAGACGGCTACGGCCAAGCCGCCTGATCAGGCGAGCCGGCGACAGCTCGGCTGGGAGCTCACGGGCCAGAAAGCGGGGCCATTTCGTGGAGCCGGCCTGCACGAAGCTAGTTGGATTCGACCCGTCCGAGCGGGTTGGAACCGGCCGTCAACGCGTCGCGGGCTGCCTGCCAGGCGGGGTCCCCGGGGTAGAGCTCGCTGCGCAGGTAGGCCCAGGTCAGCCGGGCGAGGGCGGCGACCCGTTCGGGGTTCTCGTCCGTGGTCTCGGCGACGTCGTATCCGGAGACTCCGCCGAGCCCGTGTTCCGCGTCGAACAGGGTGAGCAGGGACTTGGGGCCCGAGGCGAGGGTGCAGGGGTCGGTGTGCCAGTCCGGACCCTGGACGGTCAGGAAGGCGGAGTCGTCCTTGTCGCCGGCGACGACGAGCGCGGGCGTGTTCATCTGGGAAAAGTCGGTGGTCAGGAAGAAGGAGTAGTTCTCCACCGTGAACTGGGTGAGGGCGTCGCCGCCTCGGCCAGGGGCGGCCAGCAGCCCTCCTGCCTTGATGCGGGGGTCGGCCAGGTTCACTTCGGTTCCGTCGCTCGGATCAGTGAGCCGGGCGCCAAGGAGCAGGCTCGCGGTGTGCCCTCCCAAGGAGCAGGCTCGCGGTGTGCCCTCCCATCGAGTGTCCGGCCACGGCGACCTCGTGCCGGTCCAGGCGCCCGGCGAGCTGCGGAACCGTGGTCTCGACGACGTCGAGCTGGTCGAGGATGTGCTTCATGTCCTCGGCCCGTGAGCGCCGGTGCGGGGTCGCGCCGGAGGCGTGGGGATCCAGGTTCAGCGTCCTTGAGTCCAGGTGGGTGGGCTGGATCACGACGAAGCCGTGCGCAGCCCAGAAGTTGGCGAGGGGCGCGTAGCCCTTCAGCGAGGAGAGGTTGTTCGAGAAGCCGAGACCGTGCGAGAGGAGGATGACCGGCAGTTCGCCCCTGTCACCGGGCCGACGCGGTGCGCAATCAGCAGACGCTGCTCGACGCCGCCGCCGAGGTGTTCGTGACCTCCGGCGTCGACGCGCCGATCCGCCGGATCGCGGCCCGAGCGGGCGTCGGGACAGGGAGCATCTACCGCCACCAGGTCGAGGCGTGCGCCGAGGCCGGCCCGAACCTACTGGCCGAGGCCGGCTCACCGATGGAAGCACTCCGCCAGTGGATCGACCTCTTCGTCGACTTCCTGGTCACCAAGCACGGACTCGCAGGCGCGCTGCAGTCGGACAGCAGCGGCTTCGACGCACTCCACACCTACCTCCTCGACCGCCTGGTCCCCGTCTGCACGCAACTCCTCAGCGCCGCGGTCGACGCCGGCGAAATCCGGCCCAGGACGCACGCCTACGAACTGATGCGCGGGATCGGCAACCTCTGCATCGGACACGACAGCGACCCCCGCTACGACCCCCGCCGATTGATCGAACTACTCCTCCAGGGACTACGACAACCGCAGTCACCCTGATGCCGACTGCACGCGATCCCCTTCGAACCCATAGGCCCCACCCGCGCCCCTGTGGGCGCACTTGCCGAACGGGCCAGAACGAAGCGTCCCGGAACATGTATGCGAACGGGGTCTGGACGCGGGCTGGAAGCGGCTGGCCGAACGCCTCACGGAGGCCGGGCCGACGGCGCGGGTCAGCATCGACGCCGGTGCTCACCGGCGGGTGGTCTCTGGCTGGTCGGGCGCGGCCTCGCCGCCGTCGCCGCAGGCGGGGCCGCAGCCCCACTCGGCGACCACGGTGCCGGTCTCGCGGTAGTGGGCGAGGGCCCGCTCGTTGACGGTGCCGTGGGCGTCGGTGAACCAGATGGCCAGGAGCGCGTCCGCAGCTTCCTGGGCGGCGACCCGATCGATCGGACCATAGCCGTTGTTCTCGACGTGGCGGATGGGCTGGCCGGCGGTCTCTCGGCACAGCGCCGCGCACGCGGGCGTGCCGAGCAGCTCGTGCCAGGCTGCCTCCACGGCCGGGGAGAACATCTCGGCATGGACTGGCCGCCCTTGAGGCGGCCGCTCTTGAGGCGCTGGCCGGTGATGTGAGGAACCGGCGCAGCTCTACTTCGGTGGTGTTCATGATGGTGCCCCTCTCGGTGTCGAGTGGTGCTCGGTCGGCCCGGTGGGCCGGCCGGGTTCTGTACGGCGCTGGGCACCCGGGGATCCTCAAGGCTCGTCTGGGTGTGCGGCGGGTCACAGGGCCTGGGCGGGCCGGCGACTGGCTCAGTGAGTCGGTCCAGGCGCTCGTAGAAGGCATGGAGGAGGGATCACGGGTCTGCGCGCAGCGGACCGTGCCGTTGGGGGGTGGCGGACAGGTCCCGGTCGGACTCGGCGAGGGCGCAGGCTGGGTGATCGGCGGGGAGCCGGTCGGCGCCGTGGCGGACGTCGACGGCGACCGCGTGGAGGGCTCCGGTCAGCTGCAGCACGATCCGCGGGGAGCTCGGGCGATAAGTGGAATTGGTCTCGCCGGCCGTTCCGGCGCGGGGGCGGCGTCTTCCCCCTAGCCTCGAACCGGCAGCTGGGGCCTTGACGGGCGCCGCTTCTCCCTCGCGTACGGACGCCGGAATGGAGCGCGCGCCCGGCGATCTCTTTGCGGGCGCATCACTCAACATGCCAAGATGATCATGACGTTGTTTCTCACACGGGGGGTTCGATGGGGGACGAAGACATACGGGGCCAGTTCTGCCGTCTGGGTCTGACCCGGATACAGGCGGAGATCTACCTCTCTCTGCTCGGTGAGGGCCCCTGCGAGACGGAAGACCTGGCGCTGAGGATGGGTCGCCATCGGCGCGGTCACGAGATCGGTCACCTCCTCTTCGAGTGCCGGGCTCTCGACAGTGACCTGGCACAACTGCGCAAGCTGGGCCTCATCACCACCACGGGAACGGACGGTGGCGAGCACGTGCCCATCGAGCCGTCGATCGCACTGAAGGCCATGGCACACAGCCGGTCGGCCGAGGTGCACCGGGCCCATCTGGCGGCCACGCAGGCCTATCGCGACTACCGACGTTCCGTGACCCCGCAGGGGACGGAGGATCTGATCGAAGTGGTCAAGGGCCCGCATGTCGCAGAACGCATCTGGAACCTCGAGGAGGCAGTCGAGTTCGAGGTCCTACGCTTCGACTCCCCGCCGTACCACACGCACGGCACGGCCAATCCGATCGAGATCGAGAAACTCGGTATCGGCGTCGAGTACCGGGTCGTCTACTCCAAGTCCGCGGTCCAGAACACGGCCTACTACAACGCCAACATCCAGCCCTGCATTGCCGCGGGAGAGCAGGCCAGGGTCCTGCCCACGGTCCCCGTCAAACTGACCATCTACGACCAGCGACTGGCCATCGTCTCGATGTCGTTCGTCGAGTCCGAGGTCAAGGACTATTTGCTGATGGTCCATCCATCCAGTCTGCTGTCGGCGCTGACGGGCCTCTTCGAGACTTCATGGCGCGCCGCGTTGCCCATGCACCTCAACGACCGCGTCCCGTGTGGCCTGCAACCGATCCACCGGCGCATCCTGCAGCTGCTGGCCACCGGAATCACGGACGAGACCATCGCCGAACTCCTCGGCGTCAGCCGCCGCACGCTGTCTCGCCACATCGAGGCGATGAATACCCGCGCTGGCTCGGTGACGCGGTTCCAGATGGCCCTCTACGCGGCGCGCAACGGCTGGATCTGACGCACCGCAGACCTCCGCACACCAGTACGCAAGTTTGCCCATGCGAATATCCCTGGGTTGTGACGGCCTCCACCTGCCACGCCCCCGCAGGTGAAGGCCGCCGTGTACGGGAGATGCGCCTGAACGCTTTGCCAAGGTCCCGGCGTAGTGCCGTGGCGGCACGGCAAGCGGAATTGGTGTTCACGCCACCCTCCTGGCTGCGCTGCGGAACCCACGTCTGCGCCGGTCGTCGGCGGGGGCGGGTGGCTCGACCACGGCAGGCACTGCCCGTACCCGCAGCAAGGGCCTCTTCATGAGCGCAGGAAGTGCCGGATGCCGGATGTAGAGGTTCGCCACCGCGGACGGTGATCGTGGCCCTGGCCGGTGGCCCAGAGCCTCTTACGGTCCCATGCCTAACAAGCTCGTGTGTGGTAGTAGCCGTTGTCGTACCGAGAGGTTCGCTTGGCGGTCGAACGAGGGTTCCCAGTCGGGTGTCAGTGGCACCACGTATGGTCGGCCACGCCGGTTGTTGATGGAGATGCAGGGGTGCGCGATGGCGTGGGTGGGGAATGCACGGTTGACGGCAGGGCCGGAGGAGGCAGGGTTCCTGGACTCGGTCTTCGTGCCCGGCGCACGTCTTGGGGTGCGTGCCGACGACCCTCTGACCTTTGTCGAGGTGGTCGAGGTGGAGGAAGTCACCACGATCCGTGTCCCGAGCGGTCGGTTGATCGTCGACTCTCCATGGTCCGAGGAGCATGGGCGCGAGATTGTGGCCCGCATTCCCCCGGGCACGTACCGCGTCGAGGCTGCTTGGACGGAGGCGCCGTACGAACATGGCGGCGAGTACTTCGACGGACGGGAATGTGCCGCCACCCGCTTGCGCGTCAGTGACGACCCGGTGGTCGTCTGGGAGGCGGGTGTAGGGGTCAACGACGACATCGGGGATGCAGGCGTCGCGACAGCTGGGTTCAACTCCGACAGCGATGCCACGGGAGCCATCGCCGACGCCGAGGCCTGGGAAGCGCTGACAGCGCCATTCCACCACTTCCGACGTGCCACAGCCTCGTGGGGAACGACGCCCGCCCCGGACCGAGACACCGAGGACCTGTGCGACGGCTGGTTCGAGAAGAGCAGCAACGAGGGGTTCAAGGCCGACCTCATCGCGTTCGACGTCCCCGAAGGAGGGGCCCCGGTCTGGATCGGGCGTACTCGGACCGGCACCGTGGCCTCGATCATCGTGCCAGGCCAAATGGCCACGACCCCCCTGGCCTGACCTCGGCGTTTATAGCCGTTGCCGCACCGAGAGATTCGCTTGGCGATCGAACAAACGTTCCCGGTCGGGCGGCCTTCCGGTGGCACGGGCGTAAAGGCAGAGCCTCCTGCACAGCTCGCCTGTTGCCACCAAGACCGTCTTCCGGTCCAGCCCCGTCTCCCGGGGCCACCTCCGACAGGCTGATCGCCCCGACCTCCAACAGGCCACGGAAACGTCGCAGTTCCAACCAACGTTGCGGATCCAAGACCACTGCCGGCCGCCTCCCGCCGCCTCTCACCGACCAAGCAGCAGAGTGCCGAGCAGCACGTCTCACCGCATCAAGCACTGTCCCCTTTTCATCCGTGCGCGGTTGGGGACGTTCACGTGTACGCCGACACCGTAGCCCGGAGAGCGTCATGCGCTGCGAGGTGTGCACCTGGCTGCTACGCGATGCCCGTCGTCACATCACAATGTTGTGCTGGCTGGCGCTTTACGCCACCGGCGGCGGTTTCCGGGTAACCGTAAAGCGCGCCCTTATCGGTCTTGATCCTGTCGCCAGCGTGGAGGCCGTCTTCGTTTCGGATCCAGTGCCTGCCGTCGGCATCGTAGAACTGGATCTCATAGGGCGTCTCGTCTTCCGAATCGCGTACAAGGAGATCGAATTCTCGGAGGTCCTTGGCGAAGGAGCCTGGGGGAAAGGTCAGGCGGGTACACGGTGGCAACGCGTCAAATCCGATGACGACGATCTCTCGTTTGGTGAAGTTGCTCCGGGTTGACTCATTGAAGACCAGGTCGACACCGGTGACCGGATCGAGTGAGCGGTTCACGACAACCAATGCATCGCGGCCACCGATATTCTCGTTCCAGAAGCCGATCCGGCCTGCCTGGGACCGGCGATTCTGCTCCAAATGCTGGAGGGCGGCGTTCACGCTGAACCAGGTGACGATTCCCGTGAACACCAGGCCCAGCGCCGCGGCAATGGCCGACACCATGGTCCCCCACGATGACAGCCAGGCAGCCCTATGCGCGACGTGCTCGCTACCGTGCGGTTCACTCATCACGGTGGACCGGCTGATCCAGCGGATAGGCCCAAGGGGTGGCCGCGTACCTTCTCCGTCCATGCATGTTGTCCATCATCACCGGTCAGAGCACTCTACGCAGAGTCTCAGGACGGGGTCGGCAATGCGTTCTCCCGCTTCGGCGGCGAGGCCGGCTGCTTCGCGGGCGAGGGCGGTGACGACCTGTTGCTGCTGGTGGGAGAGCGTGCGCAGCTGGGCGCTGTCGAGGCCGCGGTGCGCGTGCCACAGCTCGCCGCCAAGCGTGATCAGGGATTCGGCCTCTTGGGGGTGGGTGCGGGAAAGGAGGTTCGCCGCCCACACGGCGAGAGTCGGTTTCCGAAGTGCTGCGATGCGATGCGCGGCGGCGGCGTCCTTGTCCCGGCGGGCCTGGGCCGCGTACGCGTCGCGGGCCGCGATGAACTCCGCCGGCCGCAACCCGTACAGCTCCGCGATCACCGCGTCCACATCCATGACCCCACCATGCGCCCGCCGGGGTTCGTTACACGGTCAGGCACGCTGCGGACCATCGCCGCCGCCTACACCGCATGCCCGCCCACGCCGTAGGAAGCCGCTCAAGCCCAGCTCGGGCCGCTTCGCAGCTGCCACGCCCTGGACCGCTCACCCCTGGGGCCGCAGCCGGGCCCGCCCCGAGCCGGGGCACGTCCTCGGCCGTGACGTCCAGGCGCAGGCGCTTGAAGCGCAGCGGGCGCCGGAAGATTCCGCCGCGGTCCACGGCCCGGTCTGCGCTGACCTCCGCCACCACCTGCGGGTGGACCAGACTCCAAGACGTAGCGGCTCTCCCACGCCGGGCCGGAACAGGCACTCGCCTCACGCACCGGATCCCGGTGCGCACCCCTCCCGGTACACCTCGTCCGCGGTGCGGGATGCGGCGATCAGGTAGAAGCACTGCCGTCGGCGTTCCAGGCGTGGCACCGGGCACCATTGTGAACACCCACCCCGCTGACCAGGCAAGTCTCACCCGACAACTGATCCTCACTACCTGTCCAATCCGAACAGGACTCCATCCCCAACTCAACAGCCCGCAGAACCTGGAGGCCCCGCTATACCGCCCAGGCCGTGGACACCGAAAGGAGAATCGCCCTGAACAGCGGCGCGAAAGCTCCCAATGTGTGAGCCCGGCCGCATTGAGGTCGACCGGGCTCGGTAGTCACACCTTGTACGGAGGCGAAGGGCGGCGGCTACCAACTCTGCCACGTCGGGGCGGGGTAGCGGGGTGCGCGCCGCTTGCGGGCTTCGAGCCCGAGAAATGTGGCTCCCGAGGCGAGGGTCGCGAGGAACGACATCAACATGGCCAACGGCAGCAGGACGCTGGCGGGTTCCCCCAGGCCCAGCCACAGCGCCGCCGTACCCATCGCCAGGACCACCAGCCACGAAACCCTCGCCGTGAGCGACAGCTTGCCGCTGACCGCGACGAAGGCGTACCCGACGAGCAGGCCCGGCGCGACGGCCACTATCAGGCCCAGGAACAAGAAGACGAGCAAGGCGATGATCATGTCGTACCGACCTCCGGATCTCATGGCCAACTCGCGCCGAAGACAGGCCGATCTACGTCCCCCGCTTTGGCAGGCCCTTCCAAACGCCATGCTGTCAGATTTTCTGAACACGTTCAACGCGGCTCGTGGACGGTGTCCACGAAGGCGCGGCCGGGTGGTCTCGCCGGCCTTCGGCCAGAAGAACCCGTACTCGACGGGAGGGCGTCGCTGAAGGGGACCCAGGCGATGTCGGGGCGACCGTAGTAGCGCTCCGCACACTCGCTCGTGCGGGGAGACACCCTTGCCGACGCCCATGAGGTTCACCTTCGCCGCCGGCCTGCGGACCTCTCGCAAACAGACCTCACCGACGGCGCCGGGGCGCTACAAGTAGAGCTGGCCCAGACGACGGGGAAGGGGGAAGACGATGGAGGTCTTGCAGTGGGGGGTGCGGGCGCTGATCGTCGTGGCGGTACTCGTCGGCTGGCACCGCTACCGCTACCCGGGGGGCTGGGGTCCCGCCTTCAGCCGCATCTACGCACCCGAACGCAGGGAACTGGCACAAGCCCGCCGGCGCCTCACAGCCCGGGCCGTTCGGGCATGGTTCCAGCGGACCGCCGTCCAACTCCGCCTCAGCTCCGCCCAGGTCGCCCACCGTCGCCGCGTCACCGCAGCGGAACAGGCCCTGCGCAAAGCCCAGAGTCCTGGCAGCGGTCCGGTGGTGGGCAATCTCGGCACCCTGATCCTGCACCAGCACACGCTCTCGATCGGTGAGGATGAGGAGCTGCCACTGGCCGGCCTCACCGTGCGGATCCATCACGGCTCCAAAAGCCACCACCTGATCGTGACCGAGCCAGACGGGCACGTCTATCACGTTCCGCTGTCGCAAAGCGAGCACGAGGAAAACGCTGTGCACGCCTTCGTCACGCTCATCACGAACGCCGCACGCCTTGACGCGGTCTTCCAGGCAAGCCTGGAAGACCGCGTGAAGGCAGCCCAGGCAGCACTGGCCGAAGCTGAAGCCGACACCACACAGGAAGACGCCGTCCGCACCGAGCTCCACGACATAACACAACAGCACCAGCTCGACCCGGAGCAGGCAGCCGCACTCGCCAGACTCAAAGCAGCCCGCCAGAAGTGGAAAGACGTCACAGGTCGACTCCCCGCAAGGTGATCGGGCAGCCGCCATTCGCATATTGATCAGAAACTCAAAGGGTTCTCTCCGAGGCTGTAACGAATGTGCGGGCCGTGGAAATAACCGCGGACGATGTGCGGCTGGCGCTGACGGCGGTGGAAGAACCGTCGTGCTCGCTGGCGAGTTGGGCCCTGGGTGCGGGCTTTGCTGCTCGCGGGAAGGCTCCGTTTGAGGTCGGATCCTCCGCAGCAGCAGCATGAGCTGGGTGACGTCGTTGCGTTCCCGCCGGCCAGGGAGACGGCCAGTGGGATGCCCTGGCCGTCGACGATCAGGTGGTCCTACGAGCCGAACACGATCGGCTTGTCCAGCACGGTGCCGGCCATCGGGGCGGCGGGCTGCACGGCACCGGCCGCGTCGGCCACCGCCGGCGCCACGGGCGCGGCCAGCAGGGCGGCCAGGCCGAGGACCAGCGCGGCCAGCCGGCGCGGGGTGCGCGGGGGTGCTGTCAGCTTGACCACCGAACTCATCGTGCGGGAGGCGGCGGGATCCGGGAACCGCGCCGGAACCCCCGCTGTCTGCCAGTTCGTCCGCCGACAACGCCGCGGCGGCCGGCAGACCTTGGTGGCCGCGCACCTCCCGAGGACCCATGTCGCCACGCCACAGGAGAGCGACAAGCACAAGGCCTTGAAGGAACGGATCGCGCGGACGGCGTCCCGTCACGGGCTCGACGTACAGGTCGGGGCCAGATCTTCCGACCGCCGGATCGTCACCGTCGTTTGGGTGTCCGGGCCGGCGGCCCGTGTGGGGTGGGAAGCCCAGTACTCCCCGATCAGCGCGAGCACCGTCCATCGGCGCTCCGCCAACGCACGCGCGGCTTAGCTGCGCCTCGCCCGCCCGCGCCTGGCGCGAGTTCAGGAATCTCCCGACGAAGGCTGCTCACCAGCGCGTGCGCCGAAACCCACCCCCACCCACCCGTCCGACCGCCCGGCTCGAAGAACCAGCGGGCCGCCACGAGGTGGGCAGAGACCTGGGGCTTTGCAATCCCTCGCAGACCTCCGCTACCTGTATGCCGGGGCAGTCTGGCAGACAAGGCGCATCCAGCCCGTGGCCTCCGCGGATATGCGTCGAGCTCAGGCGGGGTGGCTCTGCTCCCATGCTTCGCGCACTTCTCGGGTGAGTCGGCCCCGCGGGGGGATTTGGAAGCCGTTTGTGCGGGCCCAGTCTCGGATGGTCTCCGTGTCGATTGATTCCCTGGAAGGGGTCTGTCGGATCTCGTAGAACAGGTGTACCGCGGGAACGAACTCGACAGGTTGGTCCAGCAGGCCGTCGGGGAACTGTGGGACGTCAGTTGTTCCGCTGAGGACTGAGGTCAGGAAGGCGGTGAGGGCTCCGTCATACGTGAACCATAGGGGGCCTCGTGCTTCGTTGACCGCGATGCGCCAGGTGTCGGGTGAGTCCTCGGGTTCGGTGATCCAGAACAGGTACTCGCCGTTGTCGGTGGATCCGATAACGAACAGGTGGCGGGGGTCGTAGGGAACGGGGTAGGTGCCGTCGTCGTAGTCGTCCTGCAGGTATGCACGGACACGAGAAGGCGTTGGACCGGTCAGGCTGGAGTACGGCGTCACGCCATGCGGATGATGGATTCCGATGTAGTCGCCAAAGCGGCCCGGCCCATAAGTCGAGGCGAGCAGCTTGTAGTCGTCGGGCAGCTGCATGCCGAGTTGGGTTTCCACAGGGTTCCAGTCGATGGGATCGGGCTTGGTACGCGGCGGAGGGCAGAGACGGATCAGGGCGCTCAGGTTGGTCACTGTCTTCCTTGTTGGCGGCGACGCAGTTGGTCGGCGGCGACGCAGTTGGTCGGCGTGATGGGGGTTGTCCAGGTCCTTGCCGAGATAGAAGCCGTCCGCTCCGTGGGCCTCCAGCTGGATCCACTTGGGTACGGAATCCGCTGAATCACTCGTGTGTTCATGGCGAGACCACCCAGAGACGAGCCGCCCTGGGTACGGTTAGGGCGAGGTTCTTCCCGCGGCTCGTGCCCGGTTCCCGGCAGCCCGATGGGGCAGCCCCCTCGCCGACCCCGGTCACCCGATGGCAGGGTAGGCCATTGCATCCGTTCCCTTGAGTGCCAGGCCGACGTACTCGTTGACCGCGTAGGGCGCGACGCCGGGGGGCGTGGGGAGGTCTTCGCCGGTGCGGGCGTCCAGTGCCAGTGGGCCGCCGCCGTCGGTTCTGCCGTAGATCCGTCCGTGCCACACGGCGGTCACCGTGGGCGCGATCCGGTTGGCGGCCTTGTCCGGCAGTGT
The DNA here is from genome assembly GCF_055564695.1 of Streptomyces sp. NPDC029014. Classification (NCBI taxonomy): domain Bacteria; kingdom Bacillati; phylum Actinomycetota; class Actinomycetes; order Kitasatosporales; family Streptomycetaceae; genus Streptomyces; species Streptomyces sp. NPDC029014. The sequence goes on along the minus strand of NZ_JBVHVT010000057.1, from coordinate 33,587 downwards.
CCACCGGAGCTCACCGTTGGAGGTGTCGAAGGCCCATACCGAAAGGCCCTGCCAGTTCCGGAAGCAGACGAGGGTACTGATGCCGTCGAACTCGCAGTCGGCGGGACCAATGTCCGGGAGTTCCTTTTGGACCACTCCGGTCTTCGGGTCGACCAGCCGATGGAATTCGACACCCGCCCTGCTTCGCCCGCCGACGTTGACGAGTTGGGGTCCTCCCGTGCCCACGCCCGGATACTCGCTGTCCTCCCCACGCCAGCGCTGCTCTCCCGTGTACAGGTCGTATCCGGCAGCAGCTTCGTACTGACTGTCGATCGCGTCCTTCGTGATGCCCACCAATGCGCCGTTCACGATCTTCTTCGCCTCGAACAAGTCGCGTGTCCACAGCACCCGCCGGTCCACCAGGTCGATGGCGTAGGTGGTACGGCCAGCGGGCTTGAAGGCGCCGACCGTCACAAGGGCCACACGGCCCGAGCTCCCGGCGACGCGAACGCTCAACGGGTTCGGTGCGTCCTTCGCCCATTCGGGGATGTTCAACGGAAGCCGCCATGCGACCTGTGCGCTGGCGGCATTCACCGCGGTGAACTCCACGAAGACCCGCTCGGCGTGCGTCCCCGCCGCGGGCTGCTTGACGAGGAACGCGGCAAGAGCCAGTGGGGAGGAGCCTTCCGCAATGGACACCGGGTGGTCGAACGTGAAGAAGCCGTTGCTGTCCTGCGGATCCGTCACCGGTGTCGCTTCTGGGGTGATGGCGGTTACCGCACCGTTGGTGGTGTCGACGGCCAGCAGGCTCTCCTGGGTCGCCACGTAGACCCTGTCCTTGTAGAGCTCCACCGGATTCCTCAGCAGTCCCAGGTCTTTGCCCTTGGGGGTGAGGAGCCCGGCGGTGACAGCTTTGGGCATCGGCACGCCGGCCTTGGCGTCGAATTTCGCCGGCGGGTCAAACACCGCGCGCGCAGGCTTCGCGGACGTGTCCGTCGATCCGTCGGGCTGCGGGCTGCAGGCCACGACGGATCCCATCAGGAGCAGCGCGCAAGATGCCCAACGGTTGATGGCACGGCTCACGTTCACGAAATTCTCTTCCCTTCCATCACCGGATGATCACCCTACGCTCGGAGTGAGGGATCGCCGCATCCACAATCGGCCGGTTCAGACCACGATGCGCCGGACAACGGTGGATCGGGCCCAGCTGGTCTTGGCCAGCGCGCCGTCATCGACGAGCATCTATAACGGCTGGCGCAGGAAAACCGGTCAGCCCCCACTCGACCCACCGCAGATAGGTGCCCTCGACGGCCGACTTCAGGATCTTGGTGCTTCGGGCAGAACCGGGAGATGCCGTTCTCGAACACCATCTCCCCGTCGTCCTTCACCAGTTCCTTTGCCGCCAGCCACTGCGTCGGCGACATCCCCTCCATCTCCGTTCTCGCCCGGCAGCCCGAAGTACCGCTTCATCGCGTGCGCGGCCGTCGCCGTGCCCTGCCCGTCGAAGGGGAACGACGTGCCCAACACCATCGCGTCGACGTACCCCAGCCACCAGTACTGAGCGCGGAATCGGCCTGCCTACCCCTCATCGGCCTCCTGGGCAGCGGCTTCGTTGGCGCGGTCGATCTCGGCCATGTGCTCCTCCGCCCAGGTCCGCAGCCCCGCAAGCGCGGCTTCCAGGGACAGCCCGAGTCCGGTGAGTCGGTAGAAGACCCGCGGCGGCACGGTGGGTTCGACGCGGCGCGCCACCAGCCCGTCGCGGGTCAGGCTTCGCAGCGTCACGGACAGCATCTTCTGCGACACACCGGGCATCCGGCGTCTCAGCTCCGCGAAGCGCACCTCGTCCGGTGCGGCATCGGCGAGCGTCTTGACGGCCATGGACGTCCACTTCGTACCGATGCGGTCCAGCAACTGCCGCGTCGGGCAATGGGGATCGAACAGATCGCCGTGTACCCCGTGACCGGCGGCCCGGGCTCCTCGGGTGGTCACCTGTGGCTCACCACCTTCCCTGAAAGTGCCGTCTAGGAAGCGGTTGGTCAGTTACCTATCGTTCTGTGGTCACCAATGGTAACCACTCAGGAGGAGCCGTCATGACCGTCACCACCGCACACCACCTGCGCCGCATCGCGACGAACGGCGTCCAACTCAACGTCGCAATCGCCGGGGACGGACCTGCGGTTCTCCTGCTGCACGGCTTCCCGCACACCTGGCAACTCTGGAGCGGCATCATGGGCCGACTGGCCGGGCAGTACCGGGTCATCGCCCCGGACCTTCGAGGCTTCGGTGCCAGTGCACGCACCGTCGAGGGTAGCGACGCAGGCACCCTCGCCGCCGACGCCGAAGGGCTGCTCGACGCACTCGGCGAGCCCTCGGCAGCGGTGGTCGGCATCGACGCGGGCGCTGCCCCCGCCGTCCTGCTCGCGCTGCGCCGACCCGGCCTCGTCCGGCGGCTGGTGGTGATGGAGGCACTGCTCGGCCGCCTGCCCGGAGCAGAGGACGTCGTCGCGGGCGGTGCCCCGTGGTGGTTCGGCTTCCACGCCGTCCCCGGCCTCGCCGAGACGGTCCTGGCCGGCAACGAGGCCCCGTACGTCGACTGGTTCCTCGACTCGGGGACGCTCGGGCGAGGAGTACCCGCCGATATCCGTGCGGCCTTCGTCCACGCGTACAGCAGGGGTGAGGCCCTGCGCTGCGCGTTCTCCTATTACCGGGCCCTGCCCACCAGCGCGCAGCAGATCCAGGACGCAGTCGCGACGGCTCGGCTGACCATGCCCACTATGGCCATCGGCTCTCACCCCGTCGGCACCGGGCTCGAACGCCAACTCCGGCCCATCGCCGATGACCTGGTCGGACACCATCTCCAGGACTGCGGCCACATCATCCCCCTGGACCGCCCCGACGCGTTGCTCGCGCTCCTTGCTCCCTTCCTCGCCGCCGATCTGCCGAAGTGACCGGAGCAGGGCCGAAAATCACGGTCGGGAGTTCGGGCTTCGACCGGGCACCTGGTATCTGGCCGTGGGGTGGCACCACGGGAACGCAGCAACCGCGCTCATCGCCCGAACACAGGACCATAAGCGTTCCCTGGATCCCCGTGAGGGGGATCCTTGGAAGCAAACGACCGGTGTTGCTTCTCGCCCCACGTAACCCAGTTCTCAACGACCGGGGAGGACTGGCAGGCGTCACACCGGCGACAAGCCGGTGTCGCCCGGCCGAACAGGTGCGGCCCGCGCCCCCGCTTCCGGGCGGGCTTTATGGCGCGGTGGTCACCGTCGCGGTGTGGCCGTTGTCCTCGAAGGTCCGGATCCGGTCTCCCGAGACGTTCGCGATCCCCACCCGGTCCAGCCGTACGGTGGTGTCGGTTTCCCCCGCGATGGCCGCGACGCCGTTCGCGCCGCCCCGGATGGTGTCCTTGACCGCGGTGAACGTGCCGTCTTGGAAGGCGATCCCGAAGTAGCCGCTGTCGCGGATCGTGTTGTGGCTGGTCTCCACCGTACCGAAGGCGTAGATGCCGAGCTGGTTGCCGACGAGCCTGTTCCTGGTGACGGCGACCCCCGTGTTGGCCAGGATGCCGGCGTGTTGGATGTCGCTGAAGAAGTCGGTGCCGCAGCCCGGATCCGGCTCGCGGCAGGAGTTGTCACTGACGAGGTTCTGCTCGGCCCTGCCGGTGGCCTCGACGAACTCGATGCCGTCCGTGGAGATGCTCTTCTGGCCGGTGACGACGTTACGGAGCACAGTGGCGTTCGACTCCGCGCCGAGCGCGACGATGCCCGAGCCCTGGTAGTCCGTGATCCTGGAGTCCCGGACGTCCGCCGACCCCGCGCCGGAGGGGAAGTCGCCGATGAGGACGGCGTTGGCGCTGTGGAAGCACGGGGCCATGGGGGTGTCCTTGATGTGGGACACCGCCGTATGGCTCAGGTCCAGGTGTGCTCCGTCCCGGACCCGGATGCCGGCTCCGAGCGCGCCCTCGTCGCAGGTACCGGAGCCCGGCCCGCTCACGGAGAGCCGGGAGATCTTCACACGCGCCGCGTTGTCGAGGTAGACGATCGAGTTGAGGCCGTCGGGGCCCGTCACCAGCTGCTCGGGGGCGAGGATGGTGCTCTTCCCGGCCCCCGCGCCCGTGAGGGTGAGGTTCTTGTGGATCGTCACCTGCTCGCGGTAGACACCGGCGCGGAGGGTGATGCGGCCCCCGGGCTGCGCGGCGTCGACGGCGGACTGGACGGTCGGGTAGGCGGCCGAGGGGACCACCAGTGCGTCCGGCTGCGGCACGGCGGACGAGGATGCGGGGGCGAGGGAGCCGAGGGCCACCGTGGCGAGCAGCGTGCCGAGGGCCGCCGCGCCGCGTGTGCGGAGAGGGTGCATGGGTTTCTCCTCCCGGAGGGAACGGCTGGCCGCGCGTGGCCGCCCGACGCCGTGGGACAGGGCCACCCGAACACAGGGTGGGCGCGGTTGACGCGGGCCGTGCCGTGGGGGTCGGCTGTCCGGACCAACAGGACCACACGCCGAGCCACGGGGCGCCCCGGGCGGCGTACGAGGTGCAGGGCCGGCCCTGCCCACGCTGCGCCTGGATGGCGCCCAGCGGTCCGATCGGTGTCACACGGACGGCTCCCACTCCTCAGGGCCGCACCAGCCCGATCGTTGGCAATGAAGACGTCGCGACCGTCTTCGCCTGCGGCGACGACCGGGCTCCGGGATCCGGCACGACGGACGGCCCGACCTCGCGGACCTCTACGACCGGTGCCTCGCGGCGGTGCGGGACGGCAGCTGAGGCTTACGCTGACGCCCCTGCCGCCCCCCGGGTCGCCTCACCCGGGGAGGCCCTCGCACGGTGGGGTGCCGGGAGTGCCGGAGGGCAGCAGCGCGCGCTCGGCCGGGGTGTAGTCCCGGCCCGCCGCGGCGCAGAGGCTCCTCATCATCTCCCGCGGCCGCAGGTCCAGGTCCTGGTACCAGCCGTCACCGGCGATGAGCAGCCGCTCTCCGCGCAACGTGAAGCCGAGGTCGGACGGCACCGGGTGACTGGCGAGCAGCAGTCCGCTGCCGAGGTCCCAGAACTGCATCTCGTAGTCCCGTCCGAAGGTGATGAGCGTGTCGTTCGCCCCGAAGCCGACCAGCTCGACGACGTCGGCGCCGCCTGCGGCGAGCACGCGGCCGGCGGGGGCGCCGCCCGGCACCTCCCATTGGCGCAGGAATCCGTCCGTATGGGCCGTCACCAGCCGGTTGCCGTCGGGGCTGAACTGCAGCGGGGCGGGATCCGAGGCCGCGAAGCGGGTTTTGAGGGTGGCCCCCACGGCGAAGGCGCGCAGGCGGGTACGGGTCCGTATGTTCCAGATCTCCACGGTGCCGACGGCGGTCCCGCCGCCCGTCACGGCGATCTCGTTCGGGTGCCCGGGGCGGGCGCGCAACTGCCCGTAGGCGGCGAACGGGTCCGTCTTCTCCGCCTCGCCCTTGGGGACCGTCCGGACCGGTGGCCCGGCCTGCCGGCCGGTGGCGGCGTCGACCAGGATCAGCCGGCCGTCCCGCGTGAGGACCGCGAGCTCGCTGCCGCCGACGGGCTCGATCGCCTCCACGCCCCGCCTGCCGGGCTCGTCGGCGCCCGCCTCCCACACCAGGTCCACGCGGTGGGTCGGATCGGCCGCCCGGTACGCCACCGGGGCCGCGTCCCGGCCCCGCTCCAGGACCACCCACTGGGAGTCCGCGGTCCAGATCGGCGGGGACGGATTCCCGATGGTGGCGTCCCGGGGCACCTTCCGGGCCGTTCCGCTGGCCATCGTGATCACCTCCCGGGACTTCTCGTCGATCCGCGCGACCAGCGTCCCGTCCGGGGAGAGCGCGCCGTTGGCCCCGTCGGTGGGCTGGCCGACCCGGTCCACCCTTTCCACCGGCGCGGCCCCGGCCATCAGCAGCGAGTCCGCCGCCGGGACGAGGACGGTGACGCGGCCGTCGTCGGCGGGTATGACGGTGAGCGGCGTGTCGTTCCCGAGGACCGGTGTGCGGGTGCGGTACGCCTTGCCGGTGCGCAGGGCCATCAGGGTGAGCTCCACGTAGCCCTTGCCACGGGTGGGGGCCTGCGTGAAGACGGCGTATTCACGGGTCGTGTCCATCCGGTCGTCCAAGGTGCTCACGCCCTGCGAGGGGGTGGGGAGCGTCGTCCCCGGACCGGGCGCGGCGGTGGCCGGGAAAACCTGCGTGGCGAACTCCCGTGACGGGTCCGAGCGTCTCTCCTCGGCGATCAGTTCTCCCCCGCCGGCGATCACCGTGAGGTCCCGTCCCTGCTCGAAGGCATGGACCTGGCGGCCCGTCAGCAGATCCCGGATCACCGTCTGTCCGGTCTTCGGAGGGTCGTACTGCGCGGTGAACACCACCTGGCCGGAGTCGGCGGTGAAGGCGACGTCCCGGGGATCCCCGGGCACCAGGTCGCGGGGCGTGTCAAGGCGCTGCCCGGTGGACAGCTCCCAGGCGGAGAGCGCGGCGTAGCGGTCGAATTCGCCCCGGGCACCGGTGGCGTCGTAGAAACGGAGCATCCGCAGCAGCCGGCGCCCGTCGCCGCTGAAGTCGAGGGTGGCTCCGTTCACTTTCCGGCCCTGCGCGTCCTGGGACGGCAGGGCGCGGGGCGGCCCGTCGACGGTGAGGTCCCACACCCACACGCTGCCATCCGACCCGGCCAGGGCGTAGCTGCGGCCGTCGGGGCTGAGGGCGCTGTAGTTGGCGTCGGCCACGGCTGCGGGGACGTTCCGCAGCTCCCGGTGCCGCGGCTGGTTCTCCCGCAGGCCGGTGACCACGGTGAAGGTCTGCTTCCCGGTGGGGCCGGAGGTGCGCACCACGCTGGTGCGGCCGTCCGGGGTGGTCCGCATGCCGAGGAACCGGCCGGACCACAAGCCGGTGTGACTGGCCGTGAGCCGCTGGCCGCGGGGATACTGGCGCAGCAGCGCCCCGTACGCCTCCGCGGTGTCGCCGGTGCGCCAGGCGGCCATCGCGAACTGGAGGGACAGCGAGAGCTCGCCGGCCTCGTGGCGGTGCGAGAGGTCGGCGAGCACCCGAGAGGCGCTGGTGCGCAGTTGGGCCTCGACCGCCGCGCCGCGCCGCTGGACGGCCACTGCCAGGCCGGCCGCGAGCAGGGTGAGGACGGTCAGGCAGGCGGCCACCGTTCGCCAGCGGCGGGCGCCGCGCCGCAGGTGGCGCTCGCTCTGGCGGATGTACGCGCGCTCGCCGTCGGGAATGTCCTCGGGCCGCCGCTCCAGCCAGTCCGAGGCGGTGGCGAGGATGCCGCCGCGCAGCAGCGCGCCGGGTTCACGGCCCTGGCCCTGCCAGCGCTGGAGGTCCCGGCGCAGCTGCTCCTGCCAGTGGCGGAAGTCCCGGGACTCGGCCAGCCAGCGGCCGAGCCGGGGCCACAGGGTGGCAAGGGCCTCGTGGGCGAGTTCGACGGTCTCCGCGCCGTCGGGGCCCCGGCCGAGGACGAGCAGCTTGGTGGGGCCGAGCCGGTGGGCGAGGTCCCGCAGGGCGGGGTCGAGGTCCGCCGTGGGGGCGGGGCGGCGCGTGAACCCGCCGCCGTCGGCCGGACGTACGGTCTGGGCGAACAGCCGCCGCGCGAGGTACTCCTCGCCCTCGGCCAGGCGCGTGCTCAGGGCCTCCTCGGCGTAGCCGACCAGGGCTCCCGCCACGCCGCCGAGCCGGTCGTAGACGGCGTGCGTGAGCATCGACCGGTCCCGCTGCTCCCAGAGCCGGGTCAGGGCGAACTCCACCAGCGGCATGCGGCCGGGTTCGTCCGCCGCGTCGGCGACGATCCGTTCGGGCAGGCCGGCCTCGAACCAGAGGCCGGGGACGGTCTCGACGGGGGCGGTGACGGCCTGGTGCAGCCCGGCGGCGGAGAGCGGGGCCAGGAACCGCGTGGCGCCGCCACTGAGCAGGTCGGCGGTATCGGAGGTGACCAGGGCGTCGAGGGACTCGGGCCGGGCGGTCGCCACGACGCGGAGCACTTGGCCGATGGGGGAAGACCGGACGGCGGGCGCACCGGAGCCGGGCGGCGGGGCGGCGCCGGAAACCGGCGGCAGGCCGGAAGGGGGCGGCTGGTCCGATACCAGGGCCACGAGGAGCCGCAGCAGGGTCCGGGCGTCGTCGGGGCGGGCCCCGGCGTACTCCTCCAGTTGATCGACGAAGAGTACGTGCCCTCCTGGTCCGGCGTGCGCGAGCAGTCGGGCCCGCAACGCGCCCGCCGAGTCCTCGGACAGCAGCCCGGCGAGGTCGACGGCCGCCCGGAGCCCGCCGACCTCGCCGAGCCCGGGTTCCAGCACCGGCACGAGCGCCCGGGCCAGCGCAGCGGCCGGGGCCGCCCCGGGCAGGGCCCGCAGCTCGGAGACCGTCAGCCCGTCAGCCATCAGCCGGGGCAGCAGGCCGGCCCGCACCAGCGAGGACTTGCCGGAGCCGGAGGGGCCGACGACCAGCGTCAGCGGATGGCCGGCGACGGCCTCGCGCAGCTGCCGCGTCTCCTCGGCGCGGCCGTGGAACAGGTCGGCGTCGGCCTCGGTGAAGGCGGCCAGGCCCCGGAACGGGCAGCGGGGCCGCAGCACCCGCTCGTCCATGAGCGACGCCGAGGGGATCAGGTAGGCGGTGGTGGCGCCGGCGGCACGCTCGGCGGCCACCGTCATGCCGACGACCCCGCGCTGTTCGTCGTCCCAAACGGGGGAACCGCTGAACCCCGGGGAGATCCGGGGCTCCCCGGCCGCCGTCTCCATCTGCAGCCAGCCGGCGCCCTGCGGGCCGCGGAGCGTGCCGAGCGTCCAGACGCCGTGGGGAGCCTGGGCGGGGAACCCGATGGTGCGGAACGGGTGTTCCCACACTCGAGTGCCGTCCACCAGCGGTACCGGCCGGCTGCCCTCGACGGGGCGGTCCAGGCGGAGCAGGGCGACGTCACCGGTGTCGTCGTCGTTGATCCGGCGCCAGGCGACGACGACGGCGCGGGCGATGCGCAGCGCGCCGGTGTCCTGGTCGCGGAGCATCGGGAAGTCCAGACGTACGGGGGCGTCGGGGGCCGCGTCGGGGGTCTCGGACAGTCCGGCCGCGGCGGCGACGACGTGGGCGCAGGTGGACACGACATCGGCGTCGACGAGGAACCCTGCCCCCACCACGTCGCCGTCGCCGTCGCGGATCCGCACGACGGCCCGGGCGAGCACGTCGTCGTCGTGGACGGCGGTCACCGTCGGCCCCCCTCCGCCGGAAGGCCACCACCTTACGTCAACTCACCTATCCGTCAGCCTTGTTCAGGCCACGGGGACGGAGTTCCCGAAGGGCGTCGGCCCCCTCGCCCCTGACCGCCCCAACGGGTCGCCGCGGCACGATCAGGGCCGGGAAACCGGCGGCGGAAAGCAGCCCCGACTCGCCCGGAAAAACCCGGCCGGGGGTCTCCGGCGGGGTCGTAAGCGCGCTCCGGGGCCCTCCCGCACCCCCGGAGCCGGCGGCCGCGCACACCGTCGTCGCCGCTCTCAGCCGGCACGCGGGCGCGAGCTGGATGCCGAGGCCGGAGGAAGCTGGTCGGATCACAACATGGTGCTGAGACATCAGGTCGCGCCTGTACCTCGCGCAGGTTGAAACGCCGATGCCTGGAAGGGCGAGCGCCTGCGCCGGGAACGACCGGTCCGGCCGGCAGGGTTGCATCGACCGAGGGACCGGCGCCGCACGGGCGCGTTGAGGATCCGGATCCGGGTACCGCCGCCGGGCGACGCGTGCAGGTCGTAGCCGCCTTCGCGCCCCGCCGGCGCGTTCTTCGACTCCTCGGAGCACCGGCACGCAACACACACCCGGTTGACCCCGGCCGTTCCACGTCCGACCCGGGGCCCGGGGCCCTGGACCGGACCGGACCGGACCGCCAGCATTCTCCCCCTGGAGCGGACGCCCGCCCCGCACACCGGCCGTCGCTACCCGGAGACCGACATCGTGACGAGGTCGGTCGTGGGGCGAAGCACCGGTGCCGGGATCTCGGCCAGTGTCGGGTAGTCGGTGTAGCCCGTGGCCCCGCCCACGTACATGGTGTACTCCTCCCGGATCCGGTTCAGGGGCGCGCCGGTGCGCAGCCGTTCGACGAGGTCGGGGTTGGCGAGGAAGGCACGCCCCAGCGCGATCAGGTCGGCTCCGGCGCCCAACAGCCGTTCCCCGGCGGCCCGTCCGCCGTCTTCGGGTAGCGGTGCCGGCCAGCCCAGGGCCGGGTTGGCCATCAGGGTGCCGGGCCAGTCGTCCCGGATCCGCGCGAAGAGGGGATCCGAAGGGTCGGCGAACTCCACGTGGAGGTAGGCGAGTTCCAGGTCGGACAGGCCGGCGAGGAGGGCTCGGTAGAGGCTGGCCGTCTCCTCGCCTTCGTCGATGCCGTTGACGGTGTTCGCCGGCGAGATGCGCAGGCCCACGCGCTCGGGGCCGATCGCCTCGGCGACGGCGCGGACGACCTCGACCGCGAACCGGACGCGGTGGGCCACCGGACCGCCGTAGGCGTCGGTGCGGCGGTTGGTGTTGGCCGCCATGAACTGGTGGAGGAGCATGCCGTTGGCCCCGTGCACCTCCACGCCGGCGAAGCCCGCCTCGACGGCGTTGCGGGCGGCCCGTGCGAAGTCGGCCACCGTGGACCGGATGTCCTGGAGGGTCATCTCGCGCGGCACGGCCGGCGCCACGCGCCCGCCGTGGGAATGGATGGTCTCCGGGAGCGGGACAGGCGACGGGGCGACCGGCACCAGTCCGCTGGTACGCGGGTGGCCGACCCTGCCGCCGTGCTGGAGCTGGAGGAACATCGTGCCGCCGGCCTCGGCCACCGCCCTGGTGACCCGCCGCCAGCCGACCACGTGCGCCGGGTCGTGGATCGCGGGGATGTCCGGGTAGGTCTGTCCCTCAGGGTTCGGGGTGGTGCCCTCCGCGATGATCAGGCCGGCCGAGGCGCGCTGGGCGTAGTACGTGGCCATCAGGGCGCCGGGGACGCCGTCGGCTCCGGCCCGATTACGGGTGAGCGGAGCCATGACCAGGCGGTTGGGCAGATGGAGCGGGCCGAGCGGGGCGGGCTGGAACAGGCGGGGAGTCAGGGTCGTCTCTGTCATGGCCGTACCGTAGGAACTGACACGGATGTCAGGTTCAAGGGCGCCGCACGGCGGGCACGGCCGGACGGCACGACAGGCGGGGTGGGGACATGCGGATCGGGGAGCTGGCGGAGCGCACGGGCGTGAGCGAGCGGTCGCTGCGCTACTACGAGCAGCAGGGTCTGCTCACCGCCGAGCGGACGCCCGGCGGGCACCGCGACTTCGGGGCGTGGGCGGTGGACAGGGTGATCCGCATCCAGGCGTTGTTCGCTGCGGGGCTGCCCAGCTCGAAGATCGCGGAGCTCCTGCCGTGCATGCGTGACGCGGACGGAGGGCCGTCGGAACGGGCGACCGGCAGACTCGTCACCGAACTGCAGCACGAGCGGGAGCGCATCGACCGGATGATCATGGACCTGGTCCGATCCCGGGACACCTTGGACGAGGCGATAGAGCTGGCGTCGCAGCCGCCCGCCCTCCGCGGATCCCGTACGGCAGCTTGATCCGCACCCCGTGCCGGTGGCGACCGCTGCGGCGACGGCCGCGACGGTCCGGTCCACGCGGCGGGCCGCCTCCTGGTGGGCCCGGTCGCCGCGTACGCGACAACGCTCAGCCGCAAGGCTCCGGCCGAGCGTTGTCGTGTGTCCGTCCTGCCAAGCCCCTCCCCTCCCGCGCCTTCGGCCGCTCACTCGCGACGTGCTGACTTCGACGGGGCGCAGCGCCCCCGCGATGGGCCGGAGCACTGGCGTGGTGCGTCCGGTGGTCACCGGCGGGCGATCTGCGGCTGGTCGGGCGCGGCGTCGTCGCCATCACCACCGGCGGGGCCGCAGTCCCACGCGGCGACCACGGTGCCGGTCCCGCGGTAGCGGCCACGGCCAACTCGTCGACGGCACCGTGGGCGTCGGTGAACAGATGTCGGGCAGTGGGCCGTACGCAGCGCAGGGGATATCTCCACGCCCCCCGGTTGATCGACCGGGCGCCGTCGACGCATACGGGGCCAGCGAGCCGGATCGCAGGGGCGGCTGCAGCACAGCCTGCTGTCCGGCCAGTTGCCCTCGCCGCGGGCACGCCGGTGCCCGGCTCTGAACGCCGGGGACAGGCGCCAGGCCTGGCCGCCGGGTCTCGAGAACCGACGGGACGGGAGTGCCGGGGCACGTGCAGCAGGGCGTGTCGTGGGGAGGACATGGGGCCCCGCGGAGCCGGCAGTAGAGGGCGGCGGGCCGGCGCGGACAGGCCGGCGGTCGGGCCGGGAACCGCGGGGCAGGGTCCTGCGTCCCGGACTTTCATGATCGTTTTTCTCGTGTTGGTGCTGTTGGTGGGGCTCGGCTGCCTGGTGGCACTCGCCGTGCACATAGCGGCCGCCGTGCGGCTGCGTTCGGCCGCACCCCTTCTGCATGCCTGGGTGTTCGTCCAGGTCGCCGTCACCGCGCTGTTCTGCGCGGGTCTCGCGTTTCTGTCCGGACACATGACCGGCTTCGACCCCACCGATCCCTGGTCGGTCTGCAACGGCCGGGTGAGCCGGATGTTCCGGGACCCGTCGGTGCCCGAGAGCCGGCTCGTCACCCGGTCGGTGCTCCCGGTGTCGGTGGTGTGCGAGCAGTACCCGGGGGACCCGGACGCCACTGAGCAGGTGCCGGGCTGGGTCAACCCCGTCGTCTTCGCCGGCGGCGGCCTCGCGCTGGGGTTCGCGGGCCTGGCCCCGTTCGCCGGGGTGCTGCGCCGCCGGCTGTGCCGGCCGGGGCCGACCTGACCGAGCGGCCGGACAGGCCGGGGGGGCGGGCCGGCAGGCGCCGCGAGCCCGGCGTGATCCGCAGGGGTTCTCCCGCGCTCACCACCGCGTCCTTGCGGTCCTCCTCGTCAGCCCCCCGCCCGGGGGTTTCGGGGCTGACCGCCGCCGGTGCGACGATCAGCCTCGGCGCGGTACCGGTGACGTCGGCAGCGACCTCACCTCAGCTACATGTCCCTACCGGAGGCGTGGGGACGCGGCTACGCCGTCCGGGCATGCGCGGCGGTGCTCGGCCGGTTCACCGACGGGTTTCCCGGCGAGCCGGTGGTGCTCTCCACCCAGGCCGCCAACGACCGCTCGGTACGTGTCGCGGCGAAGCCGGGGTTCACCGAAGTGGAGCGGTTCGAGGAGTGACGGAGCCGAGCAGTTCGGAAAACGGGGGTCCGGCACGCGCCTTCTCGAGTCCGTTCCCGCCCCGCGACCGTCTGCTGGTCCGGTCGAGCAGGGCGGCAGGGGGTGTGATCCAGTGCGCCGTCGCTGCCAGCGCGCTCTGGATCGGCATACTGGCCGTCTCCCGCATCGTTCTTCGGCAGAGCCCATCGGCTCCGGCCACGAGGACGGCCGATTTGGGTGGTGTTCTCCCTCATGTCGTTCTTCATTACGCCCGGACCGGTGAGCATCGGCGTGCGGCACGTCAACGGCGCGCGCTCCCCGGCTGCAGTCACCAGCGTCCGGCGGCCATCGTGACCGCCGGCACCGGAACGGTGCCCCAGGACCAACCAGAGGACTGGCCCTCGTTCCGCCGGATCATCTGGACCGCGCTGCGTGTCGTCGGCTCGGGGGCCGTACTGGTGGCCCTGTACTACGTGGTACCCCTGGACCGCTCCTCGATGGGTTCCGCCATCGCCATGCTGCTCACCGGTCTGGTGGGGTTCGCCGTTCTGGTTGCCGTTCAGTTCACCTCGGTCCTCCGGTCTCGGTACCCGTGGCTGCGGGCCATCGAGGCGCTGGCCGTCAGCGTCCCGTTCTTCGTGTTGCTGTTCGCCGCCACCTACGTCGTCATGGCGGCGCAGTCTCCCGGCAGCTTCGGCAGACGTCTTTCCCATACCAACGGGATCTACTTCGCCGTCAGCGTGTTCTCCACCGTCGGTTTCGGTGACTTCACGGCCAGAACCGAGGTGGCCCAGCTGGCTGTCACCGGGCAGATGCTCTCCGACCTGGCCGTCTTCGGACTGGCCATCAAGGTCATCGTCAATGCGGCTCGCCAGGGCCGACAGCGCAAGAGCACCATGGCAACCGCTGCGCGCGAGGGCGAAGCGAAAGACCGCCCTCGACCGGACTGACCTGTCGAGCAGGGCCTCCTTCAGGCGGCGCCGGCGCCGGACGTGCAATCGCTCGGCCTGTCCGTTCTCTTCCAGCAGGGCGGAGAAGACTCCGGCGTCCCGTCAAACCCGGCAGCGGCCGCGGACGGTGGCCCAGCGGCCGACCTCGGCAGGCATCTCCTCGCACTGGACGCGGGAACGAACCACCACATCACCCCCTCGAACTGCTCACGCAGCCGGTCGGGGTACGGACCTGGCCTCCCGATCGGCAGGTAGGGCTCAAGGAACTTCCATTGATCGGCGGCGAGTTGCCTGGGCGTCCTACCAATCTCCTGCCGGGTCCGTCCCAAAAAGAGGTGAGATCAGGACCCAGCAGCTGATCAGAACATCACGCACGCCCCAAGAGCCCGGCGCATCGTGCTGCGATCGCTCGTCCCGCCGCTGCCCCTCGCCCGGGTCACCGCCGGGCGTGATCTGGCGGTTCAAGACGGGCGGGCAGTGGCGGGAGATGTCGACGGAGTTCGGCGCCTGGTCGACCGTCCACAACCGCTTCCGGCAGTGGCGTGACGCCGGCGTCTTCGAGGGTCTGCCGGAGGGCCTGATCACGGAAGCCGCGAAGCGGGGTGAGGTGGACCTGTTCCTGGTCAGCATCGACTCCACCACCGCCCGAGCCCACCACGACGCGGCCGGGATGTACCTCGACGAGGACGTCGTCACCGCCTGGAGAAAAGCTGCGGCCGAGGAGGAGAAGGCCAGGTCAAAGCGGGCGGCCTCGAAGAGCAGAACGGGCAAGAGGCCGAAAGTGATCCCGCGCTGGAAGAACGACGACGCATCCGGCGTCGGCGGAAACTCCGGCTGAAGGCCGCCCTCCTCGGACGTTCCAGAGGGGGGAGACCAGCAAGGTCCACCTCGCCGCCGACCGCAAGTGCCGTCCGCTGGCGTTCGTCCTGACCACAGGCCAGGCGGCGGACAGCCCGCAGTTCATCCCCGTCCTGGAGAAGGCACGGGTACGCGGGCCCGTCGGCCGACCCCGCATCCGGCCGGACGCGGTCGCCGGGGACAAGGCGTCCTCGTCCCGCGGAAACCGCGCCCACCTGCGTAAACGCCGTGTCAAGGCGGTCATCCCGGAGAAGAAGGACCAGGCCGCCAACCGGAAGAAGAAGGGCTCCAGAGGTGGCCGACCCGTCAGCCACGACGCCGATCTCTACGAGGAGCGGAACACCGTCGAACGCCTGGTCAACAAGCTCACAGCATGGCGAGGCATCGCCACCCGGTACGACAAGACTCCCGACAGCTACCTCGCCGGTCTCCACCTGCGCGCCTCGATGATCTGTCAAGGACCTCGCCAGGACCACCCGGTGATCACGACTCGAAATGCCCCCAGGTGACGCGCTGAGGTGCCGGACGCCAAGGGCGGGCAGGAGTGGAGTCAACGGTCAACCAGCCGTGGAGGCGGGGCATCGCCCGTGGATTCCGCGTCGGTGCCGACCGGGCCGCGGGGGAGCATCCGGTCCAACCACTTCGGCAGCCACCAGTTGGTCCGGCCGAGGAGTGTCATGGTCGCCGGTACCAGCACCATGCGTACGACCGTGGCGTCGATGAAGATCGCGGTGGCCAGGCCGATCCCGAACATCTTGGTGGAGGGGTCATCGGCGACGGCGAAGGACAGGAAGACCGCCACCATGATGAGGGCGGCCGAGGTGATGATCCGGGCTGTGCGCGAGACGCCCTCAACGATCGCCGTGCCGTTGTCGCCGGTGCGCAGGTACTCCTCGCGTACGCGGGAGAGGAGGAACACCTCGTAGTCCATCGACAGGCCGAACAGGATGGCGAAGAGGAACATCGGGATGAACGACACGATCGGAACCGTCGCTTCCAGCCCGATGAGTGCGCCTCCCCAGCCCCACTGGAAGACCGCGACCATGATGCCGTAGGCCGCGCCGATGCTCAGCAGATTCAGCAGTACCGCCTTGAGCGGTACGACGACCGAGCGGAAGACCAGCATCAGCAGCAGGAACGACATCGCCAGCACGGCGGCGACCAACACCGGCAGACGTTCGCTGGTGCGTCGGCCCACATCGGACAGGCTCGCGGCGGCCCCGCCGACGTGCGCCCTGGCCGGGCCGTGCCCGATCGCCGCGGGCAGCACCTCGGCGCGCAGCCGGGCGATGGTGTCGGCCGTGGCCTCGTCCTGAGGGCTGGTGGTCGGGAACACCACGAGGGTCGCGACGCCGGTGGCCCGATCGATGCGCGCCGGTGCGACGGCTGCGATCCCCGGATCCGCCGCGACCCCCGCGACGAGACGGTCCACCACTCCCGGATCACCGGCGGGGTCCGCGGCGATGACGAGGGGACCGTTGGTGCCCGGGCCGAACCCCTCGGCAACGAGTTCGTAGGCCCGGCGTTCAGTACGGCTCTGCGGCAAAGAGCCGTCGTCGGGCAGGCCGACGCGCAGGCCCAGCACGGGCAGCGTCGCCGTCAGCAGCAGCGCCACGGCGCCGACCGCGTACAGCACCGGGTGCCGGCCGACGTGCCCGACCCAGCGCCCCCACCCGGCGGCGGGGACGGCGCCCGCCGCCGTGTCCCGCCGTCGGCCGAGGCGGCCCGACCGCCCGGCCCGAAGTGCCCGGACGATCCGGCCGGCCCGGCCCAGCCGCGGGCCGGCCGCGCCCAGGAAGGCCGGCAGTAGCGTCACCGACGCGAGCACCATGGTCAGGACGACGATCGAGACTGCCAGGCCGCCCACCGTCATGAACGGCACGTTCGCGACCGCCAGGCCGAGGATCGATACGACGACGGTGCCGCCGGCGAAGACCACGGGCCGCCCCGCCGTGGCCACCGCCCGTCCGGCTGCCTCGCGTGGATCGAGCCCGCGCGCGAGGTACTCCCGGTGCCTGGCGAGCACGAACAGCGCGTAGTCGATGCCCACTCCGAGTCCGACCATGCTGCCCAGGACCGGTGCGAAGGTGGGGACGTCCGTCACCCCCGCCAGTACCGTCATCGTGGCAACGCCGACGGTCAGCCCGAAGACGGCCATGCCGATCGGGAGCGCGGCGGCGACGAGCGAACCGAACGCCAGGAACAGGATCGCGGCCGCGGTGAGGAGGCCGATCAACTCGCTTGCGCCGCCGTCGGGGTCGGAGAAGGCGTAGAAGAGGCTCCCGCCCATCTCGATCCGCAGGGGCAGCTCGGCGCGCAGCCGGTCGCCGAGATCGACGAGGGCGTCGAGGTCCTCGGCCGACAGTCGGCTCTGGTCGGGGTACTGCACCCGGACGACCGCGATCCGTCCGTCGGCCGAGACGAGTCCGCCGCGCACGGCGGTGTCCCGGCCTGCGTCGAGTGCCCGCGCCGGGTCGCTCGTGCCGAGCACGTGCGGCAGCCGCTGCACCTCGGCCCGCAGCCGCGTGAGAGCGGTGCGCGCGCCGCCGTCGTCGTCGAAGAACGTCGCACCGTCGTCGAGGGGGGTGACGACCACTTGGGCGGTCATCCCCTCCTGCCCCGTGCCGGCCCGCTCGATCAGTTCCGCGGCCCGTTGGGAGTCCAGTCCCGGAGCGGTCATCGAGTCCGCGGTCCGCCCGCCGAAGGCGAGGGCGGCGAGGACGCCGAGCGTGGCGGCGATCAGCCATGCCGCGATCACCCGCCAGGGATGGCGCGCGGCGCTTGTGCCCAGGCGCAACAGGGCTTTCGAGAGCATCGGGTCCTCCAACCACCTCGTCGGCCGTCCTTGTACGGCCGCCGATGCCGAGGCTCGTCGCCACGGCGCTCCGCGGCATCGGCCCGCGGGCCGCGAATCCGTCGGCCCCCGGGCGGAGTGACGACCCGTCCTTTCGGCCGATGCGCGGCACGCCGCAGTCCCTAAGCTGAGAACCGTGCTCCGAGACGACCTGCGAACCCTGTGGACCGAACCCCGGCCGCCCGACGCGCCCGCCCGGGTGCGGCGGGACTGGGCGCTGCTCGCCGCGGGCCTTGCCGGTGTGGCGCTGGAGGCCACCCTGCGCGAGAACGTCGTGTGGCGGCCGGTGGCGGTGGTGTTCGCCGTATGGCTGTGCCTGCTGCCCCTGTGGCGCCGGACCCGCCCGCTGGCGGTGGTCACGCTGGCGTTCGGCTCGGTGATCCTGCTTCCGGTGGCCTCGCTCGTCGCCGCACTGCGCGAGCCCGTCGGCCTGTACACCGGCGCGGTCGTGCTCGTGCTGGTGTACGCGCTGCCCCGGTGGGGATCGGGACGCGAGATCGTGCTGGGCGGCGCGGTGATCCTCGCGGTCGGCGCGCTGTGTGTCGTCACGGACCAGACCCCGGTCGTCGAAAAGGTCGTGGGCTTCGTCTTCCTGCTGCTGCCCGGCGTGGTCGGGGCAGCCGTGCGGTTCCGGGTGACCGCTCGCGAGCGGCAGTTGGAGCAGGTGCGCTCCCGCGAGCGCGAGCAGCTCGCCCGGGAACTGCACGACACGGTGGCCCACCACGTGTCGGCCATGGTGATCATCGCCCAGGCGGGCCGGGTGCTCGCGGGCACCGACCCGTCCGCCGCCGTCGAGGCGCTGGAGGGGGTCGAGGAGGAAGGGGTGCGCACGCTGGAGAAAATGCGCGCCATGGTCGCCGCGCTGCGCGACCGCGGGGTCGGGGCCGAGCTGGCGCCGCCTGCCGGTGTCGCGGATCTGGAGCGCCTGGTGCGCACCCCGGGTGGTCGCCTCAGGGTCGACCTGGGGCTCGACGGCGAACTGGACGCGCTGCCCCCGGCCGTGGACGCGGCCGTCTACCGGATCGTGCAGGAGTCGGTGACCAACGCGCTGCGCCATGCGGTCGACGCGACCGAGCTCGTCGTCCGGGTCGCCGCGGAACGGCACGCGGTACGGGTGAGCGTGCGGGACAACGGCCGGCGCACCAGCCGGGGTCGCGACGGATACGGACTTACCGGACTGCGCGAGCGCGCGACCCTGCTCGGCGGCACACTACGAGCCGGCCCGGGTACCGACCGGGGCTGGCATGTCGACGCCGAACTGCCGAGAGAGCGGAGCGAGAGCGGTGTCCATTCGCGTCCTCGTCGCTGACGACCAGACGATCATCCGCACCGGGTTGCGGATCATGCTGAACGCCCAGCCCGGCATCGAGGTGGTCGGCGAGGCCGCCGACGGGCGGGAAGCGGTGCGTCTGGCCCGCGAACTGCGCCCCGACGTCTGCCTGTTCGACATCCGCATGCCCGCACTCGACGGGCTCGAGGCCACCCGGCTGGTCGCTGGCCCGGGCGTCGCCGACCCGCTGGCCGTGGTCGTCATCACCACGTTCGACCTCGACGAGTACGTCTACGGCGCGCTGCGTGCCGGCGCCCGCGGATTCCTCCTCAAGGACACGGGACCGGACCTTCTGGCCCAGGCCGTACGGTCGGCATCCGACGGTGAGGCGCTCATCGCGCCCAGCGTCACCATCCGTCTGCTGCAGGCATTCGCGGACCTGCCCGCCGGCCGGCCCGTGGCCCAGCCGGTCTCCCCCGTCACCGCCCGCGAGGAGCAGGTGCTCCTCGCCGTCGCTCGCGGGCTGACCAATACCGAGATCGCCGATGCACTGCACATCAGCCTCAGCACGGTGAAGACGCATCTGGCCAGCCTGATGGCCAAACTCGGCGCCCGCAACCGGGTCGAGATCGCGATGTGGGCCTACGAGACGCGCCGTATCCTCCCGGGAACCTGAGCCGGGGCGCCGGGCCATGTCGCATGGGTCCCCGCCCGGACATCAGTGCACCGGTCGGCTCACGTCGGCTCCACGTGCCGCACCCGCCCCCGAGCGTCGACTCGATACGCGCCCTGGAAGGGTTCAACGGCCCGCAAGAGGTTCTGCGGAAGGCAGGGGGATTCGGCGCGGATGGCCCGAAGTCCTCGACATGCTGGCGGCTGCCACGCTGGACCTCTTCCTGGGCCGCAACGCCGTGATGATCGAAGGGATCTTCAAGGAACGCCGCGGAGTCGTCAGCGACCGCCACCACTTCCAGGAGATCCTGGTCAACAGCAACGACCTGACCCACCTCTTCCTGCGGGTCGACGACACCGACGAAGTGAGACCGGATCGAACCACTGGCGCCGGCGATCCGGTCCGCCTGGCGTGGACCCGTAGTCCGTCGTACGCCTCCACCCGAAGGCCAGGGGGTGACGTACTGTCGAAGGTCTCTGGACCTCGTACGGACGGCTTGCATCTGTGAGTAGACCCATCAGCACCGACCCGACCGGAAGCCGGCCGATATCCCGGCCGGCTCCCGACCGGGTCGACGGCCCGTGCCCGAGCCCTCTCACAGCTCCGCGCGGAGTACTTGATCTGCGCGGAGCTGCCGGGCGGGATGTACGGCTCTCGTACCCGTTCGACGCGGCGGTCGTGGTCTGCGGGCTTCCCGGGAGTGGGAAGAGCACCCTGCTGCGTGCCTGGTCCGGTTCCGCCTGTGTGGTCGATCCCCGCGTCACACGCTCGTCGTTCGAGGCGTGGATGCCGGCATGGCTTCCCTATGCGCTCTACCGGCCAGCGGCACGGCTGAAACACATGAGCTGGTTGCGTGACGAGCTGCGCTGCGGCGGTCCCCTGCTGATCCACGACTGCGGAAGCAGGAGCTGGATGCGCTGGTGGCTGGCCCGCACCGCACGCGGGGCCGGACGTCCCCTGCACATGGTGGTTCTGGACGTCGGTCCTGAAGAGGCCCTGTCGGGTCAGCGAGCTCGTCGGCGGATGGCGTCGCAACGGGTGTTCGCCCTTCACCAACGGGGGCTGGCGAGGCTCTTGGGGCAGCTCGATCGTGGTGATCTGGCCAGGGTCCCCGGGACCAGCTCCGTGGTGGTGTTCGACCGTGGGCAGCGGGATCGCATCACGACGGTGAAGTTCGGGCTCCCTCCAACCTGAGCGGGTACGGCTGCGAGCCGACCCGATCAGGGGGCGGGCGTCTGGCCGCGGTTGCTGTCGGGGGGAGGTCAGGCGGCCTCGCCGATCTCGCAGGACGCGCAATCTGGGAGTACGGACCCGAGCGGCGAGACGGCCGATGCCGGGGCTGGCGTCCAGAGGGGGCATGTCTCTCTCACGTCATTCAGTCGCGGATGGCGAGTTCCTGGGCCATTTCCGCGCAGCGCACTCGGGCCGGGGAGAAGTCGTGGGGCAGCTTGGTGACTGCCTCGAAGGCGCTCATGCCGCCGTCCTTGGCATCCGGCTCCGGTGTGTCTCCGGCGCCCGCGGGGTGAACGGTGTCCAGAGCGTCGAGGAGGACTGCTTCCTCCTCCGCGATCCCGGACTCTTCGATCACCGTCAGCAGCTTCTCCTCGAAGGCGTGGCGCTGGGCGGCCGTCTCGGCGACACGCGGGTCGTCGACGGCGACGGTGTCGTCGAGTGCTTCCTCACCGGCGTCCACGCGGTCGGACTCGGCCCGAAGTTCGGGATGGGTGGCCAGCGCGATGAACCGGGATGCCTGCACGGTCGCGCCGAGTGGACCGAAGACCCGCTCGGTGACGAGCAGGGCGTCCAGGTCCGCGTGACGCAGCGAGCCTTCGGGAAGGTTCTTCAGACGGCTGGTGACTGCCTCGGAGAGCAGGCCCATCCGGCTGCCCTCGGCACGCATCCGCTGCACGCGGGCCCGCTGGCGGGCAAGCTCCGCCTCCCGGGCGGCGAGGGCCTCCTCCAACCGGGCCAAGGTGGCCTCTACGCGGTCCCCTTCACTTTCAACGGTCCCGGTCCCGGTCCCTGTACCGGCCACGGTGGTGGTGAAGGCGTCACGGATGTCGTCCAGGGCGATTCCCGCGTCGGCCATCTTCCTGATCCACAGCAGCCGGACCACGTCCTGGAAGCCGTAGCGGCGGCGGCCGTCGCCGCCCCGTCCGGGCTCGGGGATCAAGCCCCTATCGTGGTAATGCCGGATCGCCCGCGGAGTGGTGCCCACCAGGGCCGCCACGTCACCGATCTTGGCCTGACGCGACACGAAGAAGGACATGGGCATCAGTGAAGGACCTTTCACAGACGAACTGAGGACAGCTCCACCTGATCACATCACGCTACGGCAGGTGCAAACCTGCGCCTGCATCTGCACCTGCACGTTGAGCCGTCCCGAGCAGCACCAGCCAAGCCCTCCCCCGCCCGCGCCGGACTTCAGGCCTGCGATTCGACCGCGGCTCCCCCCAGTGCTCTGCGGAAAGCCGGCCGTCGCCGAACGGTGGGCATCGGGCGCTCCACGCCGCCGCACCGCGACCCGCTCGTTCGCGCGTGGGAGTTGGGTTCCGCCCGATCTGGTGATCGGGCGGAACCCTGGGGTGGGTGGTGTCCGACGTCGGGACGTGGTGTAGCCGTTCAGGTCGGCGGAGCCCGTGTTGGTGTAGGACGTCACGCGGCCGTCAACGACGGGAGCATGCGGCGTGCCCCCTGCTGGCTGCCGCCGGCGCGGCGCTGTCGCCGGCATTCGACGTCTCGGTGGCTGCGTGCGGCCTGCTCGTCAGGGGACGGTCAGCGCCTCGACGAGCCGAGCGAACCCGGTGCGCTGTCGGTGGGCCCCGGTGTCGCCGACGCTCGGCGTGCCAGCACCGGGCCCGAACACCGCTTCGCCGAGCACAGCCCGCACGCACTACGGTTCCGGATTCCGGCAGCGGCGGACATGGGCGGCCGCCCGACGCTGCAACGCTGCGAACGGCAGTCGGCCCGCCCGCGACATCCTGCCCCTCTCCCTTCGGGGAAGGACGGCGCTGTGTCGTGTGGGCGCAAACCGCAGGTGCGGTGAAGGCGTTCCCTCGCAGGAGCCTACGGCCGGGGCCGGGGCCCGGCTTCCCGTGGCGACCGGCGGTGGCACACGCACTGCTGGGTGAGGCTGGGCGGGCCGCGCTCGGCCGCATGCGCCCCCGGCTGGCAGCAGTCGAGGACGGGGCCTGCGCGCATCAGACGTGCCGGTGACTGTGGCGGTTGCCGGTGACGGCGCGGTAGAGGGCGAGGACGAGGACGGACCCGATGATCGCGGTGATCCAGGTGGACAGTTCGAAGAAGCCGTCGACGGATTCCACCCCGAAGATCACCTTGCCCAGCCAGCCACCGAGGAGACCACCGGCAATACCGATCAGCATGGTGATGACGAGCCCGCCGGGGTCCTTGCCCGGCAGGAGTGACTTGGCGACGGCTCCGGCGATGAGTCCGATGATGATCCAAGCGATGAGACCCATGATGTTCCCCTCTGTCGATGGTGCAACTTCGCTGTACGTGTGGGCAACGGAGTACGCGTCAGACGCGGGTTGTAGCTCCGGCCCAGCCCGTGTGCACGCCGGTCGGTCGGTCAGAAACGGCCCAGTGGCGCGTCGCCCCAGTAGCCACCGACCGAGCGGTGGTAGTCGGGGTCACCGAGGTGCTTGTCCCGGACGAATTCGGGCGAGTTCTTGACCTGCTCCTTGGTCCGGTCGACGTAGATCTTCCGCTCCGTCGTGTCGATGCGGAGGATCGTGCCGGCAGGCAGGAGCACTTCCTTCCCGAAGATCCACGGTCCTGTGTCGACGACGATCCACGAGGCGTCCGTCTCGCTGGAGTGCTTGTCGACGTGGCCGATGCTGCCGTCGACGGCCTCCACCGCGTAGCCCACCAGGTCTGTGCCTTCGAGGCGGCCAACGGTGAGGCGGTAGGCCCATATGTTGCCGGTCATGATGTTCCTTTCTTGGCGGTCCGTCAGGGTGTCCGATGGTGAGGCTGCTGGTTCAGTCGTGCCTCGGGTCTGCCGGGCCGGGCGCCCCTTTGCCAGGCTGTGGATGAGGACGCCCAACGCAAAGGTGAGGACTAGCAGGTACAGCCAGCGGGACCGGGCGGGACCGTGCTGGCGGCGAGTTCGGACGTCAGGTTGACTGTCATGGAGCGCGCTTGCCCCATCTCAGCAAAATGACTCACCTTTCTTGCCGGAACGTGGCTCGCTCGACAAGGAGCGCATGGACGAGGGGCCGACGGCCGGTCAGCAAGTGGTGAACCACCTGATGCCCCGGGCGGGACCGGGTCCGCCCCGACGGTCCGGTTCTCGGCCAGGCGTTCAGGCCGTCGGAAGTGATCGCGTCCCTCGACACGTGGAAGACCACCGGCCATGCGCTGGACGCTGCAGTACCCGGGTCCCACCAGACCGCCCAGGTGCCATCCGATGGTCAGCCACAACGCCGGGACCGCTTCCGGAGCGTGCCGCCAACCAGCGGGCCGTGGCATGCCCGGCGGTGCGGACGACGAACAGGTTCCCCCAGGCCGCCGATCGAAGATGATCTCGGCGCAGCGCACACCGCCCGGTCCCGCGGCGTCGGGTACCCCGGCGCGGGGGTCATGCTGCTGCTCCCGCCTCGACCGACCGAGGGGGACTCGGCGTGCGGCCCTTCCTCCGTGTCGGCAGGCGCAGCCGATGGCCGCGGACCGTAACGGATCTCGTGATCGTCGATGTGAACCGCGCCTACCTGGAGGTCCCGGGCGCCGGCGTCGACGTCGTCCGCCTGCCATGCACGGCACACGTTCTCGACCACCGGACTGCGGTGCATCGCCGGCGTACTCGCCAGCTCCCGGCGATGTTCTCACACGCACGTCAGCCCCCGTCCGGCCCTTCCGGGTCCGTACGGGGGCTGCCAGGCCTGCCGCTACTTCAGCAGGGTGCGGAACTCCTCGAAGTCGAGGACCCCGTCGTGGTTCACGTCGGCCGTCATGGCCTTCTTGACCTCTTCAGCGAGGTGTCCCTGGGCGCCTTCGGCCTTGAACCCCTCCGCCAGTTCGACGATGTTGATCCGCCCGTCGCCGTCCGTGTCGATCTCGTCGAACAGCGCCCTGAGCTCGGCCTCGTTCATGACATACCCCTCTCGCGTTCACAGGCCCCGAAGGCCCACATGCCCCACCACCCTGCCACACCATCGACACCACGCTGACGGCCGCGCCTTCGGACGGGACCGCCTCGCCCGACGCCCGCCAGCACCCCCGGGCCACCGCACGGACGCCGGAGCGGATCGAGCAACTGACCGAGGCCGGCGTGAAGGGGGCATAGCAGTGAGGGCACCATCCGAGTGATCGAAGGCCAACAGGATCGTCCAGCGCCCGCGCGCCCCGGGCGCGCGGGCGGTGCGTCAGGGGATCCAGGCCCGCCAGACGTCCTCGTGCCGCTCCACCCAGGTGCGGGCGGCCGCTTGCGGGCTGAGTTTGCGCTCGGCGATCAGCAGCGCCACCTCGCTCTGGTCCTCGGCGGTCCACCGGAACCGCTTCAGGAACTCGGCGGCCTGTCCGCCGTTCTCGGCGAAGCGGGCATTGAGGTACTTCTTCAGGGGGGTGTGCGGGTAGGCGCACGCCACCTTCTCCGGGTCGGCGTCGCAGCCCTCCTTGTGTTCGGGCAGTTTCACCTCCGTCATCGGGACGGTCTCGAACAGCCACTGCGGTACGTACCAGTACGTCAGGAACGGCTTGCGCTCCTTCGCGAACTGCTTGATCTGGGTGATCTGGGCGGCCTCGGAGCCCGCGAACACCACCTCGTAGTCCAGGCCCAGGTTCTTCACCAGGGCCTTGTCGTTGGTGACGTAGGAGGGACTGCCGTCGAGCAGTTGGCCCTTGCCCCGGCTCTCCGGGGTGCGCATCCGGTCGGCGTATCGGTCGAGGTTCTTCCAGTCCGTGACGTCGGGGTGCTCCTCGGCGAAGTACTCGGGCACGAACCAGCCGATGTGGCCGGTGAGGCCGTTCTCCCCGCCGGAGACGACGGTCTTCTTGTCCTCCACGTACCGCTTCTCCTGCTCGGGATGGCCCCAGTCCTCCAGGAGGGCGTCGATGCGCCCCTGGCTGAGGGCGTCCCAGGCGGGGACCTCGTCGACCTGGACGGTGTCGACGCGGTAGCCGAGTTCGTGCTCCAGCAGGTAGCCGGCGACGGCCGTGTTGGCCTGGGCGCCGACCCAGGACTGCACGGACAGGGTGACCGACTTGGCGCCCTGCGCGGCGGCGTACGGGGACGCCTGCGCGGTCATGTCGGCCGCGCCGCAGCCGGTGGCCAGCAGCAGGCCGGCCGCGGCTGCGACCGCGGTGACCGCCGTACGGCGGGCGGGGGAACGGGGATGGTGGACGGTCATGCCTTCGACTCCTTCGCCGGCTGGGTGATGCGGTCGAGCAGCAGCCCGAGGCAGACGATCGCCGCGCCCGCGACCAGTCCGGTGGCCAGGTCGCCCCGGGCGAGGCCGAACACGACGTCGTATCCGAGGGCGCCACCGCCGACCAGTCCGCCGATGATGACGACGGCGAGGACGAGCACCACGGCCTGGTTGACCGCGAGCAGCAGGGACGGGAGGGCCAGCGGCAGCTGGACCTGGCGCAGCAGCTGGGCCGGGGTGGCACCCAGTGAGCGGGCCGACTCCACGGCGGCCGGACTGACCTCGCGCAGTCCCTGGGCGGTGATGCGAACCACGGCGGGCAGTGCGTAGATGACGGCGGCCGCGGCGGCCGGCGCACGGCCCACGCCGAACAGGGCGACGACCGGAATCAGGTAGACGAACTGTGGCAGGGTCTGGCAGACGTCGAGCACGGGCCGCAGCAGCCGTTCGGCACGGGCGCTTCGGGCGGCGCCGATGCCGATGGCGAAACCGAGCAGCAGGGTGACCGTCAGCGCGGCGAGGACCTGGGACAGGGTGTCCATGGAGGCGTCCCAGACGCCGAGGACGCCCACGGCCGCGAGGGCGGTGACGGCGCTGACGGCGGTGCGCCAGGTACCGGTGCCCAGGGCTGCGGCGGCCACCAGCAGCAGCACCGACCACCAGGGCAGCCCCTGGAGTGCCGCGCGCAGCGGGTCCAGGACCCAGCCGGTGAACGCGGCGGCCCAGTCGGCGGTGCCGCCCACGACGGGCACGCCGGAGTGGAGGTGGCCGGTCGTCCAGGCGACGGCCCGGTTGACGGGTTCGGCGACGGACGCGGTCCAGGTGTCGGGCCACTGCGCCGTGCCGAGCATCCGGCCGGCTACCGAGACGGCGACGGCGGCCAGCACGGTGAGCAGGAGCCCGTACCAGCCGTTGAAGACCTGCCGCAGGAGGGGGCGGTCGGCTGGAGGGGGGCCGGCGCCCAGGCGTTCCCCGGCGGCGTGCGCGGTGCGGTCGAGGACGATGGCGAGCAGCACGATGGGGATGCCGGCGGCGAGGGCGGCGCCGACGTCGACGGAGGCGAGGGCCTGGTAGACGCGGTCGCCGAGGCCGCCGGCGCCGATCACCGAGGCGATCACGGCCATGGAGAGGGCCATCATGACGGCCTGGTTGACGCCGAGCATGATCTGGCGGCGGGCCAGGGGCAGCCGGGCCGTCAGCAGGCGCTGCCGGCCGGTCGCGCCGAGGGAGGCGGCGGCCTCCAGGACGCCGCCGTCCGCTGCGCGCAGACCGAGCGCGGTGAGCCGGGCCATCGGCGGCGCCGCGTAGACGATCGTGGCGAGGACGGCGGTCGGCACGCCGATCCCGAAGACCAGGACGACGGGGAGCAGGTAGGCGAACGCCGGGAGGATCTGCATGGTCTGCAGGACCGGGGCGAGGAGCCGTCCGGTGCGCGGGGACAGTCCGGCGGCCAGTCCGAGCAGGCCGCCGGTGAGGACGGACGCGGCCACCGCGACCACCATCAGGGCGAGGGTCTGCATGGTGGGGATCCACATGCCGAGCAGACCGCACACGGCGAAGGCGGTGACGGACACGGCGGCCTGGCGGACACCGGCGAGGCGCCAGGCGAGCAGGCCGGCGAGGGCGAGGACGCCGGTCCAGCCCGCGGCGAGCAGCACCAGGTAGACGGCCCGTACGGAGATCACCACGGCGTTGCTGATGTGCCCGAAGAAGTAGAGGAACGCGGGGTGGGTGTCGCGGTTGTCGATGATCCAGTCGCCGGCAGAGCCGAGCGGGCCGGAGAAGTCGACGTCGAGTGCCGTGGGCCAGGCGGCGCCGGGGAACAGCAGCCCGAGGGTGACCAGGACCGCCGCGGCGGCGGCGAAGGGCAGGAGGCGGCGCCGGACGTGCCGGGTGAACGGGGCGCGTGCGCCGGCCGAGCGGCTGCCGGGGCGGGCCGGGGTGCCGCTTCCGGCGGAGGCGCCCGCGGTCCGGGTGTCCCCCGTGCCGGACAGCACGGCCCTGGCACTGGTCAGGGTGCCGGTGGCGGTGGCGGTGCCGGTGGCGGGGCGGGCGCCGGGCGGGGGCGTCGGGTTGCCGTTGCCGGGACGGGCGGTGCCGCGCGTCCGGCCGGCGGGGGTGCTGGTATGGCCGGCGGTACTCATGCGATCGCCTCCCCCCGGCCGGTTGCGGGGTGCGATACGCCGGCCACCACCGCGAGGAGCGCGGGGTCGTCGACGACGCCCAGGCAGCGCCCGTCGTCGACCACGCGGGCGCTGCCGCCGCTGCGCGCGACGGCCTCGATGGCGTCGGCGACGGTGGCCGACGGGGCGAGGGCCGGCCCGTGGCCCGGATCGCCGGGACCGGCGGGGCGCATCGCGCTGCGGACGGTGAGGACCCGTTCGCGCGGGACGTCGCGGACGAATGCGCGGACGTAGTCGTCGGCGGGCGAGGCGACGATCTCCTCGGGTGTGCCGATCTGCACGATCCGTCCGTCCCTCATCAGGGCGATGCGGTCGCCGAGGCGGAGGGCCTCGTCGAGGTCGTGGGTGATGAAGACCATGGTGCGGCCGTCCTCGTGGTGCAGGCGCTCGACCTCCTCCTGCATCTCGCGGCGGATCAGCGGGTCGAGGGCGCTGAACGGTTCGTCGAAGAGCAGCACTTCGGGGTCGCAGGCGAGGGCGCGGGCGAGGCCGACGCGCTGCTGCTGGCCGCCGGAGAGCTGGTCGGGGCGGCGCTCGCCGAGGCCGTGCAGGGCCACCTTGTCCAGGAGTTCGCCGGCGCGGACCCGGCGCTCGGTGCGGCCCATCCCCTGGATCTCCAGCCCGTAGGCGATGTTGTCCAGGACCGTGCGGTGCGGGAGCAGGCCGAAGTGCTGGAAGACCATGGCGACGCGGTGCCGCCGCAGCTCGCGGAGCCCGTTGCGGTCCATGGCGAGGACGTCTTCGCCGTCCATCGACAGGTGGCCGGCGGTCGGCTCGATGAGCCGGGTCAGGCAGCGGACCAGGGTGGACTTGCCTGAGCCGGACAGCCCCATGACGACGAACACCTCTCCCTTGCGCACGTCGAAGCCGACGTCGCGGAGGGCGGCCGTGCAGCCGGTACGGGCACGGAGGTCGGCCGGCGGCAGGGCCGCCTCGGCCGAGCCGGGGATACGGGCGGCGGCCGCGGCCGGGCCGAACACCTTCCACAGGCCGCGGACGGAGAACACCGGGGGGCGTTCGGCGGGCGCGTCGGCGGGCGGGGACTGCGGGAGATGTCCTGGGGCGTGCCCCGGGTCGTGTTGCGCGCGGGGCTGCGGGAGGTGCTCCGTGCCGGGTGCGCCGCCCTGGGCGGGGACGGTGTGCGCGTCCGGGTTCTCCGCGTGCGTCGCGTGTTCCGGGGTGCGGCTCATCAGGCACCACCCCCCAGCAGTTCGGCGGCCTTCTCGCCGACCATGAGCACTCCGATCATCGGGTTGACGGCGGGCATCGTGGGGAACACGGACGCGTCGGCGATGCGCAGGCCGTCCAGGCCTCGGACCCTGAGCTCCGGGTCGACCACCGCGTCCGGATCGTCGGCGGCGCCCATCCGGCAGGTGCCCGCCGGGTGGTAGACGGTGTGCGCGACGGACCGGGCGTAGGCGCTCAGTTCCTCGTCGCCGGTGATCTCCGGACCCGGGCAGACCTCCCGCCGCAGCCAGCCGGCGAGCGGCTCGGTGCGGGCGACCTCGCGGGCGATCCGGATGCCGTCGACCAGGGTCCGGGCATCGTGATCGTCTTCGTCGGTGAAGTACCGGAAGTCCAGGGCCGGTTTGACCGTCGGGTCGGCACTGGTGAGGTAGAGCCGGCCGCGGCTGCGCGGCTTGGGGATGTTCGGGGTCATCGACACGCCGTGCGCGGGGCGTGCGTAGCCGTGCCGCTCGGGGTTGTCGGTGAAGGGCACCTGGTAGAAGTGGAACATCAGGTCCGGGCCGGCGGAGTCCGGGTTCCGGCGCACGAACAGGCCGGCGTCGCTGTCCATCGCGGAGTTGTCCGGGATGGGTCCCTCCGTCTCCCAGACGATGACCGACTCGGGGTGGTCGAGGAGGTTCTCGCCGACGCCGGGCAGGTCGTGGACGACGGGGATGCCGAGCCCGGACAGTTGTTCGCCCGGTCCGATGCCGGAGAGCAGCAGCAGCCGCGGGGTGTCCACGGCGCCCGCGCAGAGGATGACCTCACGGCGGGCGGTGAGCAGGGCCTCGCTGCCGTCCGCGCCGCGGACGTGCACGCCGCGCGCCCGGCTGCCGTCAAGTTCCAGCCGGTACGCCCAGGTCTCCAGCAGGATCGTGAGGTTGTCGCGGGTGTCCATGACGGGGTGGAGGTAGGCGACGGAGGCGGAGGACCGCTTGTTGGTCTCCGGATGGTAGGCCAGGTCGAAGAAGCCGACGCCCTCGTGGAACGGCTTCTCGTTGAAGCCCTCGATCACGGGTACGCCGAGCGCGGTGCGGGCGGAGGCGACGAAGTCGCGGGCGATGGCGTTCCGGTCCTCGTCGGCGACCGGGACGATGTGGTTGAGCAGCTTGTCGAAGTACGGGTCCATGGCGGAGGCGTGCCAGCCGTCGGCGCCCGCATCGGCCCACTCGTCCCAGTCGGAGGGCAGCGGCCGGAACGAGATCAGCGTGTTGTGCGAGGAGCAGCCGCCGAGGACACGGGCCCGGCTGTGCCGGATGTGGGAGTTGCCGCGGGGTTGCTCGGTGGTCGGGTAGTCGTAGTCGAGTTCGCCGCCGAGCAGCTCCGTCCATCGGCGCAGGGTCAGCACGTCGGGGCGGTCGACGTCGCTGGGGCCGCCCTCGACGACGGCGACCGAGATGTCGGGGTCCTCGGTGAGCCGGGAGGCGATGACGGAGCCGGCGGTGCCGCCGCCGACGATCACGTAGTCGTACGCGTGCGTGGTGTGGGGGTGGGTGTTCACGATGTGCGGTTCCTCTCCTGGGCTCGTCCACTCATCCCGCGAACCAGCGCACGGGGCGCGGGGCGAGGTTCTGGTAGACGTGCTTGGTCTCGCGGTACTCGGCCAGTCCCGCCGGCCCGAGCTCGCGGCCGGTGCCGGACTTGCCGAAGCCGCCCCATTCCGCCTGGGGCAGGTAGGGGTGGAAGTCGTTGATCCAGACGGTGCCGTGGCGCAGCCGTGCGGCGAGCCTGCGGGCGCGCCCGGGGTCCGCGGTCCACACGGCGCCGGCCAGGCCGAACTCGGTGTCGTTGGCGAGGCTGACGGCCTGGTCCTCGGTGCGGAACACCTCGACGGTGAGGACCGGTCCGAAGACCTCCTCGCGGACCACCCGCATCCCGCGGTGGCATCCGTCGAGGACGGTCGGCCGGTAGAAGTAGCCGTCGGCGAGGGCCGGTTCGCCGGGGCGTCGACCGCCGGCCCGGAGGACGGCCCCCTCGACCAGGGCGGACGCGACGTACTCCTCGGTGCGGGCGCGCTGCGCCTCGGACACCAGGGGGCCGCACTCGACACCGGGGTCGGTGCCGCGACCGAGGCGGATCAGGTCCGCGCGGCGGGCGAGTTCGGTGACGAACTCCTCGCGTACGTCCTCCTCGACGATCAGCCGGGAGCCGGCCGAGCAGACCTGGCCGCTGTGGATGAAGGCGGCGTTGAGGGCCTGGTCGACGGCGGTGTCGAAGCCTTCCTCGGTGGCGAGGGCGTCCGCGAAGACGATGTTGGGGTTCTTGCCGCCCAGTTCGAGGGCCGTCCGCTTCACCGTGTCGGCGGCGGCGCGGGCGACCGAGGTGCCGCTGGTCAGGCCGCCGGTGAAGGACACCAGGTCGACGGCCGGGTGTGCGGCGAGCCGGGCGCCGACCGGGTCGCCGGGGCCGGTGACGAGGTTGGCCACGCCGTCGGGCAGTCCGGCCTCGGCGAGCAGCTCGATCAGCACGACGCTGCTCAGCGGGGTGACCTCGCTGGGCTTGAGCACGAGGGTGTTGCCGGCGGCGAGCGCCGGGGCGACCTTCCATGCGGCCTGCAGCAGCGGGTAGTTCCAGGGGGTGATGAGGGCGCACACGCCGAGCGGTTCGTGGACGACGACGCTGTGCACGTCCTCCGAGCCGGCGTCCACGACGCGGCCTGCGGTGCCGTCGGCGACGAGGGAGGAGTAGTACTCGAACGCGGCGGCGACGCACTCGACGTCGATCAGGGCCTCCTGGACGGTCTTGCCGGTGTCCCGGCTCTCCAGCAGGGCGATCCTCGCCTTGTCGCGGCGCAGCAGGACGGCGGTCCGGCGGAGCAGGCCGGCGCGGACCCCGGTGGGGGCCCGGGACCACGTGCCGGCGTCGAAGGCGTCGCGGGCTGCGGCGACCGCCGCGTCGGTGTCGGCGGTGCCGGCTTCGGAGACCACGGCCAGCACCGTGGCGTCGGCGGGGTCGAGGACCTCGCGGGTGGCCCCCGAGATGGCGGACCTCCAGGTTCCGGCAATGTGGATCGTCTGCTGTTCCGACACGGCTCTTCGTACCTCCGGTGGTGCTGTACCGCGGGGTGACCGCGGAGTTTCTGGCATGACGCCGCGGGTGCCCCGACGCGGCCGGAGCATGCGCCTGGAGTAACTGAAAGTGACGGAGGTCACGGATGGTGCTGGTGTTCCGCGGGCTGTTCCACGGCGCTGACGCCCTCGCCCGAGGCCCGGGCAAACCGCCCGCTCGGGGGCCGTTCCCTTCGGCCGGTGGGAGGTCTTGCCCGGCGTGCCATCGGCTGACCACTGGTCGGCGCGGGTGCCGGGTGCGAGGGCGAGGAGGGCGCTGTCGACGGCCTCGGTCAGCGCCGGGTGGATCCGGTCCGGGGACCCGGCGAGGGTGGCGGCGTCGATGCCGAGGTCATGGCCTGGACGAGGGGCTGGATCAGAGTGGGGAGCCGGGTCCCCATGAGGTGGGCGCCCAGCAGGCGGCCCGTTGCGGGCTCGGTGAGGACCTTCTGGGTGGGCCTGGCTGCCGTACTCTTCGTCCCGGGCTTCCTGGCGTCGGTCATGGTGACCTCGACCCTCTATCGGCCGTTGCGGTGTGCGACGTACGGGGAACAGTGCGCCGAGGCACCGCCCGGGTGGGTGTTCCTCCGGAGCGTCGGCCTCGGTGCCGTGATGTTCGTGGTCGCCCTGGCGGCGCCGGTCCTGCGGGTACGGCAGGTCGCGCTTGCCGCGCAGCTCCTTGCGGAATGCTGCACGGCGCTGCTGGTGGTCCTCAGTCACGCATGAGCGGGTGTGCCGATCGAACGTTTACGGTCCCCGTCCTCGCCGGCCTGTCCTCGCCGGCCCCGGAACCGACCGCATCGCGGTGCAGGGTGACCTGGCAGTGCCAGCCCACCTGGCCACACTGCTCGACGGCCCGGATCCTGTGTTCGTACGGGCGTGGGGGGGGGGGGGGGGGGGAAAAAACACACACCAGGCCCCCCCCCCCCCCCCCCCCCCCCCCCCCCCCCAGGGCTCTATGACCGCAACCCGTCGGGATAGCACGCTCTCTTCGACCGCTTC